>DASTET010000459.1:0-8456 GCA_035709445.1 Blastocatellia bacterium
CGATCCCCCGTCTTCTCAGCAACGCGGACCGCGAGCCGGGATATTCTCACCGCCTCGGCATAGTTGCCTTTATGAATGTGGGAGTCGGAAAGACTCTTTAGCGCGGCCAGGAGCGAGCCGTCGACAAGCTCCTTCTTCTGCGACAGCAGCCGTTCCTCCTCCTGCTCGGTCCCGGCCCCCACCAGCGCCGCCGCCAGCTCCTTCACCCCTGACGATTCATTCGGGTCCGGAGCCTTTTGCGTCTGTGCCGGTGCGGGGCTTACCAGGATCAGGCTCATTGCCAGCAGGTACATCGTTGCGCGGAATGCCCGTGACATATAACACACTCCTTTCCGCAGGAGAGAACCATACGCCCGCCGAAAAAAAAATTCAACGCGGCGGTAATATTCTCGCTTGTTCGGCAACTTCACCTTTTCGGCATTCAGAATTGCCTGCCGATTCGATACGAGAATTAAATTCTAATACAAGGAGAAAGTTAATGCGCTACATGAAAACCAAACGCCTTTTCGCCATCGTCATTCTGCTCGCCGTCACCGGGGTCGCGATTGCCTCAATTCCTGCCGCGCGGGTGGGCAATGACAACCAGGCGCCCGAACTGCCCTCCCCTGTCTGTGACAACTTGCAGGTGGAGCCGGGGAATAAAGTGAACTTCCATGTGTACGCGCGCGGCGTACAGATATACAGATGGAACGGCACCACCTGGGATTTTGTGGGGCCGCTTGCGATGTTGTTCGCCGACGCCGACTATCAGGGCCAGGTCGGTATTCACTACGCCACGCCGAACGGCCCGGCCTGGGAGAGCAACAGCGGCAGCAAAGTCATCGCTACCCGTCAGGCGGGCTGCACGCCTGACCTGTCGGCCATACCCTGGCTGCTGCTCAAAACGGTCTCGACTACCGGCCCCGGCATCTTCAGCCCGGTGACCTTCATCCAGCGGGTGAACACCACAGGGGGGTTAGCGCCCACGGCTCCCGGCACAATGGTCAACGAGGTAGTAGAGATTCCCTACACGACTGAGTACTACTTCTACCGCGCAGAGGACTGATCTGTCTGCCTAGACATACGGGTCGGCATCTAGCACGGGTGAGAAACCTCTCCCTCTACAAACAGAAACATTAGAAGCAAATGAAGGAGCTTAAGATGAAGAAAGTCATAAACTGTCTATCAGTACGGAGCGGTTTTTTGATGGCGCTCGTTGTCGCACTTACCGGCTCGGCGATAGGACAGTCCGGAAGTCCAAATCAAACCATCGGCCGGCGCGACGGAATGCGTTTCGTGCCGAACGTAGAAAGTCAGTTTCTTAATCTGTCCCTGTATGCCGACCCGCTCGGCCTTGACATCACCACGACGCCGGACCCAAGCACATGCAGGCACTATCAGGGAATGGTGCGAGCGGAAGGAGCGGACGGGACGCCGTTTTTCCTGGTCACGCGCAGCGGCAACACGCCAAGTAACGCGAATGAAATTGTCTGCGACGATTCTCCTGGAGAAACGCGAAACGGACATCTGGTCGTTTTCCGACTGGATTCGCGAGACAGGAACGGCGAACGGCTGCGAAGCAACCGGCTGCGAAAGGGCGTTCACGTTGATTCGACACCCCCGGTCTCGCTGGATCGAGCGACCATTTACTTTACTTTCATCGGCGGCGTCCCGAAACATCCTGATCCGGCCAAGCGCCCCGGTCTGGTTTTGCGTGACGGACCAAATAATCTGCCGCCGCGCGTTTACCAGCATCCGGGAGGCATGCAGTTGATCGGGAATATTATGGCCGTCGCGTTGGAGGCTCCTCGCGAGGGCGAGGATTACGAGAGTGCGCCGGATCGAACCGCCATACAGTTTTATGATGTGAGCGACCCTGAAGCCCCGGTTTTCAAGAGCCAGTTCGTTCCAAAAAACTCGAACGGGGAGACTCTAAGCGTGTGCGGGAATGTCGGCATCACCCCGCTCCCGAACGGCCGCTATTTGATGGTAACGACCGGCGGTACCAAGAACCACTCCTGGTTCTTCTACCGATCGAATGTGAATGATCTCTCAAGTGAAGACCTCACCTGGGAGCAGGTCGACACGCCTTTAGGCCCAATGACGCTCTCCGCCCATCAGACACTCAATTTTCTTCGAGAGGGCAACATCGAAGGCACCTTGTATATCGCCGGTGCTCGGGGCCATATACTCGATGGGGATAGGATAGACCTTTACAAGATCGTAGGCAACACCGTGAATTTTGAGCCTGGCGAAACAATCGACATAATCCCGGTAAACGAGAACAAGCAAATAATCACGCGTCCATCGACAGGCGGGAAAGAGCTGGCGAGCCTTGCCGCCGGATCGACATTCTATGTCTCTCCGAGCGGCGAACTCATTCTCTACGCCACCGAGCACGACAACGATGGGCCGGGAGCGACGGTGAAGGCCGGGGAATGGCGTCACATTGACGTAGTGCGTCCGGGCAGCCCGACGCTTCTGCCGTCGGCTAGACTCGACGGCCCCTTTGAGGTGAACGAAGGGTCCTCCATAAACCTTACCGGTATCGGCCAACCGCCGGTGACAAGAGCTTTTCTCGAGCCGTTCAATATTTTTGGGTTGTACCTGACGGCTGATTTCAAAGACCGGAATCGTGAAGATTTCGATAACCTTTTTGACTACGAACCCGATCCCCTTCTCGGTGGTATTCACGCCGACTCAGGGATTGCGTGGGTATGGTATGCGCCGCAAGGCTGTTCGATCCAGGCGATTGATCGCGATGGTCAAACTGAGAATATCGTCGGAATCAAGACGCTAACCAACGCAACGACTCCTCAGGTCGACGCCGATCTCAGACTGGTGATGAACGATGCCGGAACCGGCAACATGTTTCGCAACGTCGATAAGATAATCTTCGGCAGCGACTGCGGTGTCTACTATAACGCTCCGATCAATCTGTTTTGGGACGTTGACAGGGACGGGATCTTCGAAGCACAGGGGAACACCGTTAATTTCAGCGCGGCCATGGTTGACGGCCCGGCGGTCGTACAGATACCGGTCGAAGCTCGGCACTCGATGGGCGGCGCACCCGGCACGGCAAATGCGGTTGTGATCATTAAAAACGTAGCTCCGCAGGTTACACAATTTGCGTTCGTTGACAGCAGCGGGAATCAGATCAATTCCGTCGTTCCGTGGGTTCTCACGGGCCTTCCCGTCGGGCTTACTGCAAGCTTCACCGATCCGGGAACCCTGGATAACCAGATCGCACAGATATCCTGGGGCGATGGGACGACCGAGTCCGACACCGCATTTAACTCTTTCGACGAAGCCTTTGGCGATGGGACAGGAAGTCTGTCGCACAGTCACGTGTTCAATGCTCCGGGAACATACAGGGTTGAGTTTGCGGTGGCCGATGACGACGGAGACTTTGATCTGAAGAGCGCTAACGTGCGAGTAGTCACACCCGAACAGGCGGTTATCGAGTTGATCGCCATGATCGACGCCGCCATCGCATCCACGACAGACACACAGGCTCTGGCCAGTTTGCAGCAGGCTCGACACGCCCTGACCGGGAGCAACGAGAACAGCCACAACGGAGCATTGAAAATGATCCGCTCCGGGGAAAACGAAGCGGCGGCTGCATTCGCTCTGACGTCGGTGACATGGCTCGAACGGGCCGCCGAGAGCGGCGTCGATGTAGCCGTGCCGATCGCGCTTCTCCAGCAAGTGGCGGCGGCGCTGGCGGCATAAGCCAGTACCGGATACCTGGGCTTCGGAAACGCTGCGCAGGTACGCACCACACAAATCAGGAGAAACGACGGCGGTTCCTCAGCATTCTGGAGCCGCCGCCGAGTGCAAAAAACAATGAGAATCGAAATCTTGAACGCAATGAATGAAGGGCTGTATCTCAGCCTGTTGATGATCGAAGTCGTCGCACTGATAACAGCCCTCATGGCCGTCTCCGGACTCGCTATCTATCTCTCCGGCATCGCCTGGCTCTGCTTCGATGAAAAGCGGCGGAGCATAACCGCGCCACCTGCGTGTCTATCACGTGAGTAAGCAAGCCATTTCCACGAACGCAATCAGCTCGCGCCAATAAGATCATGCGGGCAGTAATATCGCTGAAAGTTCAGCAACTTTACTCTTTCGGCATTCATTCTCGAATGCCTATTCGATATGAGAAGGAGAAAACATCGTGAATAGAGTATTCAAATCCATTCCACTGATCGTTATGATGGCATCATTGCTGGCGTCGGTCCCTGCGCAGGGTCAGCAACAGAAAGACGCATCACCCGCAGCCAAGGGGCAGACTGCCGCCGCGCCAGCAGGCAGCAACACCCCGGGCCGTATAGCCAAGTTTACCACCACCAAAGCTGTTGGCGATTCAAACATCACTGAGGACGCTGCCGGTAATATCGGCATCGGCACGACGCTTCCCACGTCGCGGCTTACGGTAAACGGAGTCATCGAGATGCTTGGCGCGGGAGCCGGCATAAAGTTCGCTGACGGCACGCTTCAGACTACGGCGGGGATAGCGGTGGTCTCGCGTGATGCGACGCTTCAGGGCGACGGTACGCAGGCTTCCCCGCTTGGCCTTAGTGTTCCGCTAATCCTGAGCGGTGAGTCACCTGCGAGCGGCATTATCAAGGTGACCAACAACAGGACATCCGGCATTGGCATTGAGGCCAGGGGCGGCATGCTAGGTGCTGGAGTTGTGGGTACGGGCGGCATCGGCTCTCAGCAGAATGCCAGGGCCGGCTCCGGCGTGGTCGGTGTTGGCGGTGACAGTGTCAACGGCAACGGGGTAGTCGCCGGAAGCGGCGTGCTCGCCCTTGGCGGCCGCGGCGACGTGGTCAATGGAGAGGGCGTCGTGGCCATGGGCGGGGGCGCTGCTTTCGGGTCCGGCACCGAACGCTCGGGCGCAGCCGGCGTGAGAGCCATAGGCGGCGAGGGCCAGGGGGTCGGCAGAAGGGGCGGACCAGGAATAGTCGCGGAAAGGGGCTTTGGGCTGAACGGTGCGACCGTTGGATTCGCCGGGGTGTTTATCGGCGATGTGCAGGTCCAAGGCACGCTCTCCAAGTTTGCCGGATCGTTCAAAATCGACCACCCGCTCGACCCCGAAAACAAGTACCTCTCGCACTCGTTTGTAGAATCGCCCGATATGATGAATATCTACAACGGCAACATCACCACAGACCAGAACGGGCTGGCCACAATCGAGCTGCCTGATTACTTCGAGGCGCTCAATCGTGATTTTCGTTATCAGCTCACGGTCGTAGGCCAGTTCGCTCAGGCCATCGTCGCCGAAAAGGTCAAGAACAATCGCTTCACGATTCAGACCAGCGCGCCGGGTGTGGAAGTCTCTTGGCAGGTGACAGGGATTCGCCAGGATGCGTGGGCGAACAAGAACCGCATCCCTGTCGAAGAGGCCAAGTCCGAAAAAGAGCGCGGTCACTATCTTTACCCCGAAGGGTTCGGCAAAGATGAAGAGCACAGCGTCACGTGGGCGAATGAGCCTGAGATGATGCGCGAGATGAAAAAGCAACGCCAGCAGGCTGAACAGAAACGGCCAGTACAGAGGTGATCGAGGAGTGCAGGCAGGGTCGAGAAACTCGACGCAAAGGCGCTGGCAGCCCGCGTCGATGAAACCCTAAGCATGGCGGCGAAGCAACCGAGAAGCAAACGGTTCCGCCTGAAAACAACGAGCCCGTGAGCTTCGCACGCGGCTCAAACAATTCAATGTATCTGAATTATGAGCTTGACGCTCCCCGCCTACAGAGCCAAGATTATAAGCAGTAGCGATCAACCAGAGCCGTGGACGCAGCGGCGCGGGCGTCATTGCGGATTCACCACCAGAATTCAATTACTCTCTCCCGCGCGCATTAAAGCCTATTGATTGCGCCTCAGAGATGGACAGGGTTAACAGCACTCTCTTGTCAATCCTGTTCATTAACGAAAAAGTAATGGGAGGTAAAAGAAATGGCAACAAGAAGACAAGGCAAGGAATCGTCCAAGCAAAGCAATCAACAACAGGCCGCAAGGCAATCATCGCAACAGACGTCACAGACGATTCAGGCTGGCGAGCAATCTGCGCAAAGCTCTGCCGAAGCGAGGGGCAGGCAGATGCAGCAGGGCGTTCAGACCGGGCAAGGCGGTCAAACAGGATTGGCGCGCCAGGGGGCGGCGATGCCGTCGCTGTTTTCGGCTAACCCGTTCGACCTGATGCGTATGAGCCCGTTCGCCCTTATGCGCCGTTTTACAGAAGAGATGGACAGGATATTTGAGGATTTCGGCATGGGCGGCAAACTGCCCGCTACGCAATCAACGGGCGGGTCCTGGCAAGGGGCGGGCTTTTTTGCGCCGCAGGTCGAAGTCTTCGAGCGCGAGGGCCAGCTCGTCGTACGCGCAGACCTGCCGGGCCTGACGAAGGACGACGTGCGCGTCGAGGTGACCGACAACGGGGTACTGCTCGAAGGCGAGCGACGCTATGAGCACGAGGAGAATCAGGGCGGCGTCTATCGCTCGGAGCGATCCTACGGCAGCTTCCGCCGTCTCGTGCCGCTGCCTGAGGGCGTGAATGCCGAGAACGCGGAGGCGACATTCAAGAACGGCGTGCTTGAGATAACGATGCAAGCTCCGCAACAGCAGACCCGACGACGCCAGATCGAGATTCAGGGCGAGGGGGGAAGCGAAGCTCAATCACAAACCCGGCAGCAGGATAAAGCGAGGACCACGACCGCCGGGAGGCGCTGACAGGCAGAAGAGAGGTTGCCGCGCAGTCGCCTGATGGGTGTTGCTGCGCGGCAACTTCATTATTCGCCAGACCGGGAGAGTAGTGCGAGACGCGATGTTTCGCACTTTATAAGTCTCATACCGGGCGCTTCATCACGCGAGGAGGAGATCGATGAGCAGACAGATTCGGATACCTGGAATCGCAGGCAGCCTTCGCCGCAAGTCGTACAATCGCGCCGAGCGAACGCTAATGACCCGGCATCCCGATCTCTTCTCACATCCTGTAAAGCCACGGTGTGTCATCCCTGACGGTCATCCACCCTTGTCGCAAACCCCGCCCGCTTCCACGCGCTCATGCCGCCGAGCACATTGAATACATCCGTTCGCCCTTTGCCGATAAGCAGGCTCGATGCCACCGAAGAGCGATAGCCGCTGCCGCAAATGACAGCGACAGGTCTGTCTTTCGGCAATTCGCCGATGCGCTCAGGCAATTCGGCGCCGGTGATGTGGAGCGCGCCCTCGATGTGGCCCGAAGCCCACTCCTGGGGCTGGCGCACGTCGAGCACTACAAGACCCGATTCGCTTTGAATGCGATCACGCAAATCCCACACCGTCCATTGCGGCATGACTCGCACAGGCTTTGCGGCGGTGCGCCATGCGAACATGCCGCCTGCGAGCCATCCCTCAGGCAGGTCGTACCCGATGCGCAGTAAATCCCAGCAGACATCCCATAAATCGTCCGCCCTTTCGAGCACAAGCAGGTATGGCGCATCTGCCGGGAGCACGGTCCCCGCCCAGGTAGGGAACGACGAGCCCGCTCCCACATTGAGCGCGCCCGGAATGTGACCGCCGCCGAAGCTCTCCGGCGCGCGTGCATCCAGCACGACAGCCCCCCCTGCGCGATGCCGGTCAAATTCATCGGGGCGAAGAGCGGGCGGCTCTCTAAGCACGCCCGTGAGCGGCGGCCCCTGCTGATTCATCTTGCGCATTCGCCGCCAGTAGGGCGGAACCGCCGGCAGGTCTTTGAGATCGAGACACCTGCTGACAAACTCTTCTTTCGAGCCTATGCTCGCAAGCATTCTGTTCATTCGCCGCTCGTAACCGATAGTGGTCGAAAGGCGGCTGCCGATGTTGCCTCCGCAGAGCGATCCGGCGACGTGCGTCGGATAGACTTCAACATGGTCAGGAAGAGTAAGCACCTTCTGCTGAAGCATTCGGCAGAGGGCGGCAGCCGCTCTCTCTGTCTCTTCGCTTCCGCCTAAAAGGTCGGGCCTGGCGACATCTCCTACGAGGAGCGCGCCACCCGACAGCAACAGCGCGGGCTCATCGCCGCGCGAGCGATCCGTAACGAGCAGGCTGATATGTTCAGGCGTGTGACCCGGAGTGTGCCAGACCTCGAAGATAACCTCGCCCATCTCGAGACGGTCGCCATCACCCATACTGCGCACATCATAATTAAGCTCTGCGCGCGCCCCGGCTATGAGTTGCACGTCTGCGCGAGCGGGCAGCTCACAGATACCTGTCACATAATCGTTGTGCTGGTGAGTGTCTGCGGCGTAGCGGATACGCATCCCGCGATTTCTCGCCTCTGCGAAATATGCATCAACATCCCGGCGGACATCGAGTACCAGCGCTTCGCCTGTTTGCTCGGAGCCTACGAAATACGATGCATGGCCGAGGGACGGAAGGTAAAACTGCTTGAAGATCATAGACGCACCCCTTCTGTCTGTGCGTCCACGAAAGACGATTTTAGAAGGCCGGTC
>DASTET010000460.1:0-2051 GCA_035709445.1 Blastocatellia bacterium
GAGGGCGGACGGCGGATGAGACCGAGGTCGGATGAGCCCGACGGCGGATGGCGGATGAATCCAACCACGGATGGCGGATGGGCCCGACGGCGGATGGCGGATGAGCCCCACGCGACGCTTCCCGCCTGACACCGTCAAGGAGATCGCGCGGGGCAAAATCCTGGGCATCCGGGCCGGAACTCGGCCCCACCGGTTCATCGGGGTGTGGGCCGTAGTGGTGGAGGGTCGCGTCTTCGTGCGCTCGTGGAGCCTGAAGCCGCGAAGCTGGTACAGGACTTTTCTCGAAGAGCCGCGCGGCGCCATTCAGATCGCCGGTCGCGAGATTGATGTTCGAGCCGTGCGGACGAGGAGCGAGCGGTTGAAGGATGCGATAGACCGGGCCTATCATGAGAAGTACCACACGCCGGGATCGATCAAGTACGTGCAAGACCTCGGCGGTGAGAAATCGAGGGCCACGACCACCGAGCTAGTTCCGTTGTAAAGAGACGAACGTTTATCGGGCCTACGGGGGAGCTTATGCAGGTAATCAGACAGCCCAGATTATATGATGTGATAGTGATCGGGTCCGGCGCTTCGGGCGGGATGGCCGCCTGGAACCTCACCCGCAAAGGTATAAGAGTCTTGTTGCTCGATGCGGGGCAGCGGTTTAAGAAGACCGATTTCTGGATACACCAGTTCCCCTACGAGTACCGCGCGCGTATTCGTAAAGGCGAGCGCCCTCCGAGGTACTTTCTGGATACTAAAGAGCAGCCATACCTGACGCCTCCCGGCCAGCCTTTCGACCTCGTGCGCGTATGGGGGATCGGCGGCAAAACGAACGTGTGGGGAAGGGTGAGCCTCAGGTACTCTGATCTTGACTTCAAAGCCGCCGAACGCGACGGCTGGGAGATCGCCTGGCCCATCAGCTATAAGGACCTGGCCCCTTATTACGATAAGGTGGAGCAGCTCATAGGCGTGTGCGGCGGGGATGACGACTCGGATGTTCTCCCCGGCAGCAGGTATATGCTGCCGCCTCCAAACCTTCGATGCGGGGAGGTGTTGCTGAAGAAGGCCGCAGGGCGAATAGGCATTCCCGTCGTAAACGTAAGACGCGCGGTGCTGACCCGCAATCATAACGGCTTCGTCAAGTGCCATTATTGCGGGCGCTGCGGCGACGGGTGCGACACATCCAGCTTTTTTAACGCCGGAGATTATCTGATCGATCCGGCGCTGGGGACCGGCAGGCTTGAAATAAGAAATAATGCCGTGGTCGCTCGCATACTGGTCGATAAGAATGGCAAAGCGAGCGGTGTTCAGTATTTCGACAGGAACAGCAAGAGGGAATACCAGGTGCGCGGGAGAGTGATCGTTCTCGGGGCCTCGTGCATCGACTCGACCCGGATACTGCTTAACTCAAGATCGGAAATCTTTCCGAACGGAATAGGGAACGGGTCGGGCGTCATCGGCAAGTACCTCTGCGAGCAGGTGCGTATAAACGTCAAAGCATTCCTGCCTGAGCTGTACGGGCGAGAGACCAGCAATGACGATGGGATCGGAGGAGAGCACATCTACCTGCCCCGCTTCAACCATCGAGGCCCGAAGCGAGATTACCTGCGCGGCTTCGGAATACAGTTCTGGGGGACGGGCTGCACAAACCCCGGCGCAGGCCATTTTGCGAACCAGTTACCCGGTTTCGGCCCTGAATACAAAAGAGAGGTCAGGCGTCGCTATCCTGCCTGGGTCGAGCTGCACCCGTTCGGCGAAACGCTCCCGCGAGCGAGCAACTATGTGACGACCGAAGGGACCCCGGCGGACAGATACGGCGTTCCCATTGCGAAGATCGTCTACTCAACGGGTGATAATGAAAGCAAGATGGTTGCCGACATGTACGACACGGTTGAGATGATATTGAAAGAAGCCAGGGCCGAGATATTCGAGTTTGAGAGGGGAAAAACCGATAAGAACGGGTCGGCAATTCACGAGCATGGCACGTGCCGAATGGGGGACGACCCGAAGACTTCAGCCTTAAACAGCTTCAACCAGATGCACGAGGTCAAGAACCTGTTCGTAGT
>DASTET010000461.1:0-3287 GCA_035709445.1 Blastocatellia bacterium
TCGGGTCGCGGCGCAGTCTTTTACGCCTGCGCTCGCCGCGCCTCTTCCGAAAGTTGAAATGCCGGACAGTGGTGAGCCGGTTGTGGAGGCTGTGCCGGTTAGCCTGCCTCCGCCCGAAGCTATCATAGCCGAAGCAGGAGCGCCCCCAGCCGATGCAGCGGCATTGATTAAGAAGGCCCTCGAAGAGAGGCGAAAGATGCTTCTGCTTTCGGTCCTGGACCAGGCCGACCTCATCGAGCTTGATGGCAATTTTTTGTGTATATCATTCCCGCCGGAAAAGTCGATGTTCAAGGCCCAGGTCGAATCTAGGGAGAATCGCAAGCTGATCGAAGAGGTCTGCCGCTCAGCGGTTGGGAGGGCTTTTACTCTTTCTGTTTCCGTGGGCGGGAAGGCGAAGCCTGCTCAGGTTGCGAGCGAGAAGCCGCCGGAGGCGACAAAGCCGAACCCGAAGGCAGAGAGTCATCCTCTAGTACAGGCTATTGTGGACAGATTTCACGGCGAGATAGTTGAAGTTGTTGATCCGGACCCGCGAACTTGAACCAGGAGGACTAAGGGACATGAAATTTCCAGGTGGGTTTGATTTAGAAGGCATGATGAAGCAAGCTCAGCAGATGCAGGAAGAGATGCAACGCGAGATGCAGCAGGTCCGCGTTGAAGCAAGCGCAGGCGGCGGCATCGTGACCGTCTCGATGAACGGAGCTAAAGAGCTGCTTGATATAAAGATTGATCCCGAGGCGGTCAAAAGTGATGATATCGATATGCTTCAAGACCTGATCGTCGCCGCCGTCAATGAGGGCAACCGTAAAGCCGACGAGGCGATGAAAGGAAAGCTCGGATCGAAGCTTGGCGGTATGGGACTGCCCGACGGGTTGATCTAAACAGAATCGGCGGGTTTTGGAACAAGAGCATTCCCATTTTCCATTTATCATTTGTCATTTTCCGGAGGGTGCCGCCTGATCAATGAAATAATGATAAATGGAAAATGAATCGGGGCTACCCGGTTTGCGCATTTACTCTCTGGTATAATCCATTTGACAGAAACCCCCGAAGGACGCCCGGACAATCGAGGCTGCGAGCGTTCCAGTGTCAGACTTAGGAAGGCAACTGAAAAAGTAGAATGCTCGATTACGTAGAACCTGTAACAAAGCTTATTGACGAATTGAAGCGGCTCCCCGGCGTTGGTCAAAAATCGGCACAGCGGCTGGCGTTTTATCTGCTCCGGGCAACGCGCGAAGACGCAGATCGCTTGATTGAAGCCATCACCGAGGTAAAAGAAAAGATCATCCTCTGCTCGACCTGCAACAATATTACCGATGTCGATCCCTGCCGCTATTGTTCTAGCCCGACGCGCGACAAACAGGTGATACTCGTCGTCGAAGAGCCCTACAACCTGATCACAGTAGAGAAGACTCGCGAGTATAAAGGGCTATATCACGTACTCCACGGGGCGCTGTCGCCGATCCGCGGGATAGGACCGGATGACCTGAAGATCAAGAGCCTGCTCGAACGTTTGCGGTCGGGCGATGTCGAAGAGATCATTCTCGCTACGAATCCAAATACGGAAGGCGAGGCCACGGCAAATTATCTATCGAGACTGCTCAAACCGCTCGGCGTGCGGATAACAAGGATCGCGATGGGCGTCCCTGTCGGCTCGGACCTCGAATACGCGGACGAAGTGACCATGCATAAGGCGCTATCAAACAGGCACGAGATATGAACTGAGAAGGTCACTTTCGAGAACCGGCGAGCCGCTTCAGCTCTTCGGTCCAGTTCAGCACGACGTGAAGCTGTGAAGGCCATGTCCCCTGCTCGTTTGAGACCATTATCAACCGCTTGCCGTCAGGGGCGACATCGTAGCCCGTAAGGTAACGCCCCTCAAAAAGTGTTCGGGGCGCTCCGGCGGTGAATTGCGGTGATGACCTTACCTCAACCGAATTCACTTTGGCCCCCTGTCTGAAGAGTATCTCGCGTCCGCTCCCTGCCCATATTGGGTACATACCGCCGCCTTGCGAGATCGGTATCTTTCCTCCCGGTCCGGGGTAAGGCTGAACATAGACCTCGGCCCGCCCCGATTCCATAGAGAAATAACTCACCCACCGCCCATCGGGAGAGAACCTCGGAGTGTCTTCGATAAAAGGCGATGTAAGAAACGGCGAGACCCTGTTGCCATCGAGCGAGAGCATCACCACATCGGAATTGCTCGACGAGTATATCACCACGAGCGCGAGCACCTGCCCCGTTGGGTGCCAGGAGTAAGGCACATGCCTGTACTCGCTTTGCATCAAGAGTTCGGCCTGGCTTCCTATGTCGGCGCTCTTTCGGTATAGAGACCAGACGTTACCTCTCTGCGATGCATAGACGATCCCCTTCCCGTCGGGCGTCCAGATCGGCGACTGGTTCTCTCCCTCGAAGGTAAGCCTTACGCCCCTGCCCGTCTCGACCTCATATATCCATATATCATTCTCCACCTGAACGGCTATCCGCCTGCCTTCAGGCGAGAGGCGCGGCGTGCGGTAGTTGGCCCTGTAAGTAAGTATCTGAGTCGCCTCTCCCGTACGGTCTACCCAGACGAGTGAGTTCTCGCTCATCGTAGTGTCGGGCAGATAGATCAAAGTGCCATTCGATGCAACCCTGAAATTCTGAGATCCGAATAAGCCATCGAGTACGGCGGTTGCCGGGCCAGTCACTTCGAGCCTGTCCAGATCGAACGGGGCAGCCATAAGCTGGTTCGACCGGGCGAAAACAAAATATCCTGGCGCCACGTACTGCGCCATTGATGAATCGGTATCATCAAGCAGATAACTCCACCTGCCAGTCTCGAACGAGAGCAACGCAGCGCGCGGCCCCCTTGACGTGCTGATCGTAAAGAGCACGCCCTTTCCGCCGGGGAGGTACTGCGGGGCCCTGTGCGCTTTCTCGCCCTGCTCTGAATCAATCGAAGTCAGCCTTTGAACGCTTCCCCCGCCCGCGGGGATGCGGTAGAGGCCCGCAGCGTCAGAGGCGATTATCAGATCGTCCTCGCCCCAGTGGCTCTCGAACTGCGTCTTGCAGTCTTCGCAGATAGTCAGCGGGGCGCCCCCTGAGACCATTACCTTCCTAAGCCTGCTTTCGCCCTGAAAGAAGCCTATCCACCGGCTATCAGGAGAGAAGAAGGGACGCACCGCGCCTTCGGTGCCGGCGATTGGGCGGGCTTCAAACTGGTCGAGGGGCCTGATGTAGAGCTGCGTCAGCTCCCCGCGACGTGAAGCGAAGACCACATACTTTCCGTCCGGTGATATCTGGGCCTC
>DASTET010000462.1:0-2344 GCA_035709445.1 Blastocatellia bacterium
CGGAGAACTCGGTCAAGGAGGGCTACCCGGTCCACCTGAAGGACATTCACATCGAGAAGGGGATGCACTGCGTCGATTGTCACTTCAAGCAGGACAATCACGGCAACGGCAAGCTCTACAGCGAGCCGCGAAACGCCATAGAGATAGATTGCGTAGATTGCCACGGCACGATCACGAAACGGGCCGACCCGACCTCGCGCGACGCCCGCACGACGGCAGCCGCGGGCGGCAACCGCATGCTCGAATACCGCTACGTCTCGCCCGAGGGCACGGACCGGACAAGGAAACTGGACCGCTTCTTCAAGGATAAGGAGGGCCGCCTGTTCCAGCGGTCCGCAGTCGAGGCCAACAAGGTATGGGAGGTCAAGCAGGTCGCCGACACTGTGACGCCCGGCAACCCGCACTATAACGAGAAGGCCGCCCTCGCAAAGACGATAATGCGCGACGGCAAGACCTGGGGCAGCGCGCCCGCGGACGAGGCCCAGCTTGCGCACGCCAACAGCAAGATGACCTGCTTTACGTGCCACCTGTCCTGGACCCCAAGCTGCTTCGGATGCCACCTCAAGATGAAGGCGAACGAGCAGAAGCCCATGCTCCACAACGAGGGTGAGGATAATCTTCGCAACTGGACTTCTTATAATTTCCAGACGCTGCGCGACGACGTCTTCCTCCTGGGCAAGGATGGAACGGTCACGGGCCGTCGCTTCGCCCCGGTCCGTTCGGCCTGCGCGATCCTGGTCAGCTCTCAAAACGCGCTGCGCGAGTTTATATACTCGCAGCAGCAGACCATCTCGGCCGAAGGCTACAGCGGGCAGGCCTTCAGCTCTCACTTCCCGCACACGGTCCGCACGCGCGAGACGAAAGGATGCACCGATTGCCACCTGTCGGAAAACAACGACAACAACGCTTATCTGGCGATGACCCTTATGCAGGGGACGAACTTCTACAACTGGATAGGCCGGTTCGTCTATCTGGCGATAGGCGAAGGAGGCTACGCGGCGATCCCCGTTACCGAGCGCGAAGAGCCTCAGGCCGTCATCGGAAGCTACCTGCACAAGATGGCCTTCCCGGAAAACTACAAGAAGCACAAAGAGAACCACGACGAGTTGAAGGAGTTTTACGAGCACCCGGGCAACGACATCATGACGGGGCTCATGCCTTTCCGCAACGCGAAGACCGAAGTGCTCAGCCTTCAACTGCGCGGCGAATACCTCTACACCGCATGCGGCAAGGGGGGGTTCCGCATATTCGACGTGGCCAACGTCGATCATAAGGGCTTCTCGGAGAGGATGACTACTCAGCCCTTCTCGCCGCTCGGCATGCGCTTCTACGTCAAATCGAAGTACGCGACGGCCATAGCCTCGCCGACCACGCTCGGCGTAGACCCGACGCGCACCCACAGGCCCGAAAACGAAGAGGCCATCTACCGCGACGACAAGCAGATGATACCGCTCGTCTATGCATTCCTCTACGGCACCGACAAGTACGAGGGCCTCATCGTCATCGGCAACGAGTACGACAACAAGAAGCATGGCCCGGGGGTCGCGACGCTGCTCGACGGCATCCCGACAAACAACTTCATCAAGCGGGCGCTGGCCTGGAACCCGGACGGCGCACTCGATGGCGCAAACAACATCATCCTCGCGGGGACCTATGCCTACATCACCGCCGACAAGGGGCTCGCGATAGTCGATCTGAAGAACCCGCTCGCCCCGCGACTCGTGAAGATGATCGGCGAGCCGTTCATCAAACGACCGAGGGCGGTGCAGGTGCAGTTCCGATACGGGTTCGTCTGCGACGAAGAGGGCGTCAAGGTCATCGACGTGACCGATCCTGAAAAAGCGAAACCGGTTGAGGGCGCTGTCGTCCCGCTCAAGGAAGCGAAGGCGATCTACCCGGTCCGCACATATGCTTATGTCGCCGGAGGGAGCCAGGGGCTCGTCATACTCGACATCGAAAACCCCGAAAAGCCGCGCATCGATCAGGTCTATAACGCCGAGGGCAAGATAAAGAACGCCAACGACGTGAAGATCGGCATGACGAACGTCAGCCTCTACGCCTACATCGCCGACGCCGGGAGCGGGCACCACGGCGAGAGCGAGTCTCACAGCGGAGGCGAGCACAAGACGAACGGGGAGCAACACGGCGGAGGCGAGAAGAAAGCGGGCGAGCATGCTGGTGGCCACGGCGAATACGGGCTGCGCATCGTGCAGCTCTTCTCGCCCGAAGAGACACCGGGCTTCCTGGGGTTCAGCCCGCGCCCGACGCCCAGGCTGATCTCGGTCTTCAACACGCACGAACCGGCGCTCGCCATATCGGAAGGGATAGACCGCGACCGGGCCGT
>DASTET010000463.1:0-3090 GCA_035709445.1 Blastocatellia bacterium
CGTCAATTAAGACCGTGCCCGAAGATGTTCTCCGGCAGATAGGGCAAAGCCGAGTATGGTCGCGCTCATACGTGGTCATTCTTAACCTCGTGCGAAATCCGCGAACGCCCATAGCCACAAGCCTCGGCTTCCTCAATCGCATACTGACGCGCGATTTGAAGGGCCTCTCTACCAATAAGAATATCCCCGATGTGATACGCACGACCGCCGCGCGGCTCTATATCAAACGCAATAGCTCTTGAGACGCTCCGCTTATCCCTGCGTCAATAAAAGGAAACTTCGGGCATAGTTCGCCTCGCTTCTCGTTGACACGGGTGTTTGCGCTGGCTAATATCCGAAGCAGGTTTCTATTAGGCTGATCGTGGATGCTTAACGCAAGGAGGGGCAGATGGACTTACTTGGTATCATCGGCTGGCTTGTAGTAGGGCTTGTTGTCGGCGCTCTCGCAAGACTCATTATGCCCGGACGCGACGAGATGGGATGTCTTATGACAGCCCTGCTCGGCATAGCAGGCGGCGTCGTTGGCGGGTTGGTTGGCAGCCTTATCTTTGGTCCCCCAGATCAAAACGCATGGTTTCGACCAGGTTGGATTCTCTCGCTGCTCGGAGCCCTACTCCTGCTGTGGCTTTGGCGCATGTTTCGCAGTCGAGCGTAACAGAATTTCCGCGCCGTCTCGTTTGATCAGTATTCGCGTGCCTGTAAGAGAATTATTGCAGGCACGCTTAACTCACCTTACGTTAGCTCATTCTGACAGTACGCGCGAGACTCACTTTAGTCATATTAAGACCCAGCATTGTACTATTACCTTGCATTTTTACCCCATAAATGTGTCGAAAAAGTTCATACAGGGATGAGATGGGGAATAAAGCGCAATGGATGGTGCATTATTTGATAAATATGCCGTTTTATGCAAGCTGGCATAAACATTGCTTAAATGGTCTTGTGAGGTAAAACCTTTGTCGTGGTTTCGTACGTATAACAGTTTAGCGCGGCAGGAAGTTGGGGCCGTTTAGGTTTTTCAATTAGCATGAGGAGAAGAATATGATAACCATGGTTGTGGCAACGGTAATTGCTCTTGCTATTACAGGTGTTATAACAATGTGGAGCCGCAAGGCCGATCCCGCGCAACTTACCGAGCCGCGCACCTCTCTTTTGACCCTGGGGGTGCAAATAATATGCGGCAACTGCGCTGGCGAGGGCGAGATACCTCAGAAGACCTATCTTGATCGCTTTGGCAACTGCGAGCAGTGCGGCGGGCACAGTTACATGCTTGCGGCAAACCGCGCGATCAGTCTTCAGCAAATAGGCCTGGCTCAGATGAAAGAGAGCGAGCCGCAATCGGCTCGTCGCGTCCTTCCGTTCGAGGTCGGGCTGGCTCGCGTCTCCCGCGTTAAAAGGGTTGCGGTTTAGCGATAATATAACAACTGAATGAAAAGGAGGCTGGGACACGACCAGCCTCTTCCTTTATAGAGAGTATGGTAGTGCTAAAAACGTAATGCTTCGGTTGTGCGAGAACCATTTCAACCACAGAGGACACAGAGGGATAATCGATCCTCTGTGATGAATCGTTCTTCGCATCATAGAATCTCGCTGATGATACTAAGCATTACTTTTTCATCGTTACCGAGAGTTTTTGAGGCGTTCGTAGTCTTCCGGGTAATCGAAGTCGATCAGGATCGCGCGACTCTGCACTTCGACGTAACAGGCTTCGCTTTTGTGGGCATAGACCACCTGTCTCAAACCCTGTGACGAATCCATTTCGAGGACCTCTCTTTTTAATCTGATATCGAGTATCACAGGATGGCCGTTTCGGCCCTCGAATGAGGGAATCACGAGCGGCGAATCGTGAGCCTCATATGCATCGATTATCCGGTCGATTATATCAGGGGTTATGAGCGGCTGGTCGGCCAGCGCTATCACCACGGCCCTTGCATCTTCTGAGACTGCCGCCACGCCGCGTTTGATCGATTCGCTCATGCCGAGCGCGTAATCAGGATTATGCACAAAACGGACCGGGCGGTCCGCCAGGACGGCTCGAACCTCTTTTTCGCGATGTCCTGTGACGACGATGACCTCGCCCGCGCGCGAGGCGAGCAGATTATCGACGGATCGCTCGACAAACGTCTTGCCGCCTATCGGCAGCAGTTGCTTGAACTCGCCCATCCTTCTCGACTCGCCCGCTGCAAGCAGCACCGCTGATATCATGACTTTGCCTTCTCGCCGCAAAGATTATATTGTGTGACCGCGCGGCGATCCAGATAGGCCGGCTGTTTATCTCAGATGGGCCTTATGGTACGGGAATTGTTCTGTAAGTGGGCGGATATTCAGTCAAATTGGCGATAACGATATTTTGCGAGGAGATATGATGAAAAACAGAAGGTTGTTCGCAGGCATAATAGCTTTTATCGTGATCTTGAGTTCAATGATTACCCGCGCGCAGGATAGCCGCTATGTGGAATACGGTTTCTCTTTTCAACCGCCTGCCGGGTGGCAGCAGGACCCGGAAGCCGAAGGGACGATTCGCGTGCAGTACTTCGGCCCTCAACGTGCGGACGGGTCTCAGCCCAGGCTCAACCTCTCGGTGCAGAATTACGCGATCAACCTGAGCGAGCAGCAGATAGGTTCACTTTCATCGGAGATGGTGGAGAACATAGCCGATCTGGGAATGAGGGACCCGAAAGTGATCTCAAGCAGCAAGACGTCTGTTGCCGGTCACGATGCGCTGCAAATAGATTATTCCTACACTCAGGACGGGAAGCCCACCCGGCTTCGACAGATTTATGTGCCGGTGAGCGACCACAAACGCACATACCTCTTCACATTCGTCGATAACGCACAGCATTTCGATCAGTCCGTGTTGCTTGTTCAGAACGCCGTCGGCTCATTCACGACTGCCCCGGCCAGCTCCAGCCCTGCTACTGCGAGCCCGGAGCCGGCAGAAAGATCGGGAACATGGAACTGGCTTCTGATCATCATCGGCATTATTGCTCTGGCCCTGGTCGCGGGCGCTACGTACATGCTTATGCGCAGAAGGGCGATAGTCTAGGGGGCAGGGGTCAGGGGTCAGGGTTTGGGGGTCAGGGTTTGGTT
>DASTET010000464.1:0-3879 GCA_035709445.1 Blastocatellia bacterium
TATGCCTTGATCATGACAATCCTGTAACTTGTGAAAAATAAGGACGCGCGCCGAACAATTGATAATAATGGCAGGAAGATGCACAAAAAGGCGAGCGATTTCAGTGCCAGCAATCGCAAGGTGTGTAAATCTTTCGTGGACGTATGGCAGGCTACTTGATTAAAAGAGACCGCAGAGGAACGCAGCGATATTTTCTACCTCTGCGTTCGTCTGCGGTCCAAATTCTCTATCACGACCAGAGGCTCAATGCCCCTGGGGCTGATGGCCTGAGGTGGCGATACCCTCCATAGACTCGGCAATCAACTGGTCTACGACGCTGTTGAAATCCTTTGTCTCTTCATACTTTTTGAGCTGCCGGTCGGCGCTGGTTCCGTTATTCAAAATGGTATGGATGTATTCGAGCTCTTTTCTTGAGCCGAGCTCGTCGACGACGTCGTCGACGAAATCCAGAAGCTCATAGATGAGGTCGCGGACGGGCACCTCTTTTTGCTTTCCGAAATCAATAAGCTTGCCGTCAAGCCCCCATCGGACGGCCCTCCACTTGTTCTCCTGGATCAGCGCCCGCCGGTATAGCCGGAAACCCATATTCATGCGGTAGAGCTTGTAGAGCTTTGCAGTGATGGCCTGGAAGAGCGCGGCGAGCGCAATGACCTCATCCACCCGCGACGGGATATCGCATATGCGGAACTCCAGCGTAGGGAAATACGGGTGCGGGCGAACATCCCACCATATCTTTTTCGGCTTATCAATACAGCCGGTCTTGAGTAGCAGGTTAACGTAGTTATCAAACTCGGAATAGGAGCTGAAATAATCGGGTATGTCCGTACGGGGGAACTTCTTGAACAGCTCGCAGCGGTAGCTCTTGAGCCCGGTCATGGTCCCCATCCAGAAAGGCGAGCTTGTAGAGAGCGCCAATACATGCGGCAAAAAATAACGCGCCGCATTCATAAGGTGTATCTGCGCCTCGCGGTCTTCGATGCCTACGTGAACGTGCATGCCGAAGATGAGGAGCGATTGCGCGAGCAGTTGCATCTCGTTCAGCAGCGCCTCGTAGTGCTGATCGGGCGTGATCTTCTGGTCTTTCCAGCTCGAAAAGGGATGAGTCGAGGCCGCGGCTATCCTTAGCCCCCTGCTTTCGGCAAGCGCGGCGACCGCCCGGCGGAGCTTGACCAGGTCGGCCCGCGCTTCCTGGATGTTGTTGCATATGCCTGTGCCGACTTCGATCATAGACTGGTGCATCTCGGGCTTTACCTGTTCGCCGAGTATCATTCGCCCCTCGTCTATCATCTCCGTGATGTGCGAGCGTAGCTCACGGGTCTCCGGGTCGATGATCTGAAACTCCTCTTCGATTCCGAGCGTAAAGTCGGCCATCTCAATCTTCCTTTCCTGTTCGGCGCGATTAATCGATTAGCATGGTCGGGACCATTCCGGCCCCCGAAGTTACGTTTGCAAGGGATGATGTAGAGAGCCGGGTAAATCCCCCTTTGACCCGACCGAAGAAAAGGAGCGGGTCGACATCGAGTAGCTGCTCCCTCATCTCGACTCTTCCCTCGCTCTCGTTAACGTAAGGGAATACCTCTCGCCCCGTCGTCACTCGCTCCTGCACAAGATAATCGCCGCCGAGCGCAGTCTCCAAAGCCTGATCCCACGCGCTCTCATCGCTCTCCCATCCTATAATGATTCCATGCCCGCCGTAATCATCGTTCGGTTTGAGGACCAGCCGCTTGCGGTTCGACCGGACGAATTCGAGAAGGTCTATATCACGGTCTCGATAGCGCGTCTTCACATCGGCCATACGGCGCGTCCAGGGGATGTGCCTGCTTATGGCATCGCGCTCGGCATCGCTGAAGTAGTGCGCGTGACGCTCATCGGTCAGGATACCGAATAGCATCTTTTTGTGGACATACTTCGTAAGAAACGAGTTTACCAGCACGACCACGCCCGATCTGTAAGCGTCTAGGAGCGCGCGACACTCGTCTATCTTTTCGAGCAGCTCTGTCGTAAGCACGCGGCGGTAGACTATGTCGATTCGAAAGTCCCCGTGGCACAGTCTTCCGTCGCGCATCTCAAGATCGCGCGGGTCGGCTATGGTTGTCGGATACCCATGTCCTTCGAAGAACTCTTTGAATAGCTCGAATTCGCGCTGCGTCGGCAATCCTCGATAATCTACGATGGCGATATTAGGCTTTGCACTTCTTCCTCGAACCTGGTCATAGACCGCAAGCAGCGCGTCGAGCATGTCCTGACGGCAGAACATAGGCACCACGTCAAAGGTCTTACGAAACTCGCGCATCACGGGTAGTTCAAGAAAAATCTCTGCTGCCACATCCTGGTACGCGATGCCTGCCGGGCATTCAGCATTCAGCTCTACGAACTGGTAACTATCCTCAGTAAAAAAGGAATCCAACCTCGACGTGACCGATACGTAATCGTATCCCGGATCGATAGCGACCAGCTCGCGCTCGCCTTCCGTAAGTCCGATCTGTTCGAGCATCAGGCTGTCTGTCAGGGCCGCCCGCGCGACCTTTACAACAGCGCCCCAGATAGCCTCGCATGCCGAGGTTATGCTGCGCCACTCATCGCGGGTCACGAAATGCGGCCGAAGGTAGGGTGAAAGCGACCTGCCTCCGAATACGAGGCGAACCTCTCGGAACCGCTCGGTCAGATAATTACGTGACTCGTCGAGCAGACCGGGCTCCTTTTCAAGAAGAAGGTTATATTCGCGGACCGCCTCGCTTGTCCGGTTCATCTCAATCGGCTCCAGCCGGTCGGGTTCTCTCCGGCCTCTCTATGTCGCTGTTAAGCAGTTCGTTCCACGTGTGCTCTTTGATCGTCGACTCGCCGTAAAGCGCTGTCTCGATGGCGAGATCGGCTACCTTTTCTACCATCCACTTGAAAAAGACGGACCCTACGGACCACCAGTCCGCATCAGGCGCGGGGTTCATATAATCTATCGCGTAAGGCACTCCGTCCTTGATCGCGAACTCGACCGTGTTGATGTCATACCCGAGCGCCTCGTTGATAAGTATCGTCTCGCGCCTCACACGCTCATCGACTTCAGGGTCGAGATAGTCATCCACTACAAGGTAACGTTGGAAGACCGGGTCGTAGGGCATGGGGTTTACATGTTTTTTGCCGATGCAGTAGGAGCGAACATAGTGATCGAAGGCTATATACTCTTGAAGCACCATGCAATCCGTGCCGCTCGCGTTATACTTCTCCATCAACTCGTCAAACGTATTGACGCGCGAGACCCCCCTCCATCCGCCCCCGTCATAAGGTTTTATGAATGCAGGCAGCCCCACATAATCGATTATCTCCTGCCAGTCGAGAGGGAACTTGAGATTTCTGAGCGATTCGCTAACAACGCCATCTTTATAGTCCTTCTGAGGCAGCAGGACCGTCTTTGGGATGGCGATTCCAAGGTAGGTCGCAAGCGAGTAGTTGAAGAACTTATCATCGGCGGTCCACCAGAACGGGTTGTTAATCACTTTAGCGCCCGAAAGCACGGCGCTTTTCAGGTAGGCGCGGTAAAACGGAATCTCGTGCGATATGCGGTCGACGATCACATCGTACTCACACTTTTCGGCCATACGCACGCCGCCGAGCTTTACGTAATCGGCAGTGACCCCCGCGTTGCGACTATTGATCTCTTTTATCAGGGCCGGAGGAAAAGTCCCCTCGCGCCCTACAAGTATCCCGATCCTCATCTATCCCTCCCGGTCTGTTGATCTGAGGCCAAATTCTATAGTAGGGCCGGAAATGGTTCAACCAGTACGAGCAAGCACTATTGGCAAGAGCATGCGGCACGGAAACGAAATATGCTAGAATCCATCCAGGTCGGTGCTTGCCTCTCAGCATCTTTTTAGGACCGGATGA
>DASTET010000465.1:0-3479 GCA_035709445.1 Blastocatellia bacterium
CGAGCGTGACGGGGCGGGTATTGGGCGCGGGAGGCCTGGCGGGGTCAGCGACCAGCCGCTGGCTCGGTCTCACGGCGATGGGTGGCGGCGGCAGGGGCTGTGATGCGGAGAGCCCGCCGGTCCCGCGAGGCTGGAGGGCCGGGTCGAGAAGCCTCTGCCCGACCTTGGCGTCGATGATGCTGCCAATGCTGCGAAACAGCTTTATTATGCCGACGAGCGCGAGCACGAGGACCGTACCGTATACGTATGAGTTGCTCGGTATGATGTAGTAGGTCAGGGCTGCGGCGACGAGCACGCCCGTCCCGATGGCTGCGCCCTGAATACCGTCGCTCACCTGTTTGCGGACGCGTTTATATTCGCGGTCGCGCAAAGGGTCGGAGATAACCACCCCTCCGTTTAAAGCCTGTGTGATCGCGGTGAGGTTCATGCCACATGATTTACAGAACTTCGCCCCTTCTATGGATTGGGTCGAGCAGCCAGGGCAATATATTTGAGCCATTCTCAAGTTCCCTAATAGCGGGCCTATCGGGGCCCGATGAGACTCCTTCCGGCGACAGGAAGGACGTTGTGGGGACATACAGACCGAAAGGGGCAGCGCCAGTATAACACGAAAGGTTGACTCTCTCTACACCATATCGCTACACTCGACTAGCACCGGCCTGGTAGGAGGTTTCAGCCTGTGATGAAGCGAGCGACGATTCTGATTATATTCTTGACGCTTTTCTACGCTGGCCCTGGCAGATGGGTCGAGGGGCGAAGTCTGGTTGGGGGCGATGCGGGACAGGCTTCAGGATTCGTTCTCCCAATTCTGAAGCGGGATTCGCTGCTGAACGGACTGCACCTGATCGTGCTTGAGCAGAAGGGGACGGGGAGCGTGACGGCGCGGCTTCGCGTAAACAGCGGAGGACTCTTCGATCTCGCAAATAAAGGAGGGCTTGCCGACCTGACGGCCGGGATGCTTCTGAGGGGCGGCGGAGGACTTACGCCAGCGAGTATTCGTGACCTTGTCGAGGTGGCCGGTCTGAAAGTCAATATCGAGGTTGGATGGGACTCGACCGATATAACGATGAGCGGTCCTGCCGAGACGCTCGACACGATCTTCGAGCTGATGGGCAGGCTCGTCATAACTCCGGGATTCGATCAAAAGGAGCTGGACGCGCTCAAGGCTGAAAGGGTCGCCGCGATCAAGGCCGAGTCGAGCGATGACGGCAAGACGGTCAGGAGGAAAGCGCTTGAGGCCGTCTTCGGCGCTCACCCTTACGGGCGCCCGCTCAGAGGCACGGTCGAGAGTCTGGAAAAGATAAGCAGGCCGGACATAACCTATTTTCACGAGAGGTTCTACATCGCAAATAACTCGGAGCTGATCGTAACGGGCGATGCTGCGGCAGAGGCTGTTACTCAGCTTGCGCGGTCGAGGCTCGGCGCGTGGAAGAAGGGCAACAAAGTCCCTGCGACGTTTCGTCCGCCGGAGCCTGCGCAGACGCGAAGGCTTATGCTCAATGACAGACCGGGCGCGGAGGTAGCGCACGCGACGGTTGCGCATGTGGGAATAGGGAGGCGGGCGAGCGATTATTTTGCGGCGATGATCATGGCGGAGGTTTTGTCGGAGTCGAGCGCAAGGCTTGGCGGCGGGAGCGTTACGATCGAGACCGTGGTCGAGCCGAGGTATCTGCCCGGTCCTTTGATGATCAACCTGAAGGGATCGCCGGGCGAGATCGTCGATAAGGTAGAGGGCGTTTTGGGGATAATGACAGATCTTCAGACCCGTCAAGCTCCGCTGGATCAGATCGAGGCGGCAAAGGGACGAATCATAAACGAGTTTGCGGGGCGGCTAAGGTCGGCGGACGGTACAACAGGCATAGTCCTCGATATAGAGTTATACGGGCTGGGCAAGGACTACCTCGTGAATTTTGTTGATCGGGTAAAAGCCGTGGCCCCCGGCGATGTTTTACGCGCGGCGCAGACATATCTGAAACCGAATACGTCGGTGGTGGTTGTGGCTGGACCGGCCAGTCAGCTTGAGACCTCGCTCAAGCGGCTCGGCGCGGTTACGGCCCTGCCTTAATTTCTCTTCCTGCGGTTTCGGTACTTGCAGAGCCAGATGAAGAGAGGAGAGGACAATCTCAACGGATCGCGCAAAGCGGAGCGGGTCCGAAGCATGTTTGCCGAGATTGCCCCTCGATATGATCTTCTCAACCACCTGTTGTCCTTAAATATTGATCGGAGGTGGAGACGGTTCACCATAAGAAAGATAATCGATTCTCTTAATAAGCCGGGAACAATAGCGCTGGATTTATGTTGCGGGACGGCGGACCTCTCTATCGAGCTTGCCCGGTATGCCCCGACCATAGGGCTGGATTTCTGCCATCCGATGTTGCAGGTAGGGAAGCGAAAGACTGAGGGTCTGGCGCGCCCGATTCAGCTCGTCGAAGGCGACGCGCTCCGGATTCCGTCGGCTGACGAGGCGTTCGGGGTTGTGACCATAGCATTCGGGCTCAGGAACCTCGAATCGGTAGAGGATGGTCTAAGAGAGATATACCGCGTGTTGAGGCGCGAGGGGCGGGCGGCCATACTGGAGTTCTCGCGCCCTCGAATGCCGGTCTTTCGCGGCCTCTTCAATCTCTACTTCACACGACTGCTTCCGCGGATCGGGGGCGCGATTTCGGGCTCGCAGTTTGCGTACCAGTATCTGCCCGAATCAGTCAGGGAGTTTCCCGATCAGGAGAGGCTTCGGGCGATGATGGAGGCGGTTGGTTTTTCGAGAGTCAGATATTACAATCTTTTCGGAGGCGTTGCCGCGCTGCACCTGGGCGAAAAGCAATAAGAGCAGATCGAGCGGAGCGTCTTCGTGAATCAGATGCGGGAAGTTTTTGCAGGATAAACGCCCGGGGCTGGAAAGAGCATATGACAGACGCAATAAAGTTTTTTCTTGGCCGATATACATTGACGCCGGGCGATATCGACCGTCTGCTTGGGACCGCGCTAGCCAGGGGCGGCGACTACGCCGACCTATATTTCGAGTACAGGATTTCGCACAGCGTCAACGTTGAAGAGCAGATCGTCAAGTCTGCCACCAAGTCTGTGTCGCAGGGCGTAGGGGTACGAGTGATCGTGGGCGACAAGACGGGCTATGCCTACACGGACGAGATAACGGTGGAGTCTATAAGGCGGGCAGCCGAGACAGCGAGCTACATCGCGCACACGACCGTGTCGCGAGTCCCCACAAGTGTGAACGCTACCCCAAATGCGAGAAACCTCTATCAGGTTGAGGAGCCTTTCTCATCGGTAGAGCTCACGAAGAAGATAGACCTGATAAAGCAGGGCGATTCGGCGGCGCGCGCCTACGATCGCAGGATACGCGAAGTTCAGTCCTCAATAGCCGACGAGATGAAGTGGGTGATGATCGCCTCATCGGATGGGCGGCTTGTTGGAGATGTACAGCCACTGGTCCGGTTCGGCATATCCTGCATAGCCGACGA
>DASTET010000466.1:0-3331 GCA_035709445.1 Blastocatellia bacterium
AGTGCGGTCGACTATGAAAGTACGGTCGAGAAAGTTCTTGACCGTAACAAAGAAGGTCGTGCGCATCGCTTCAACATCATAGTTGGCCGTCGCGTTCCAGATCGTATATGCGGGGATCAAGCCTCTCTGTCCGTCCGGGGACGGCGTGACTGTATTGAGGTCGTCGCCAAACTGGTCGCTCACATAAACCGCTTCCACAAGCATATCTATGCCTGACGTATTAGAGTAGCCGACCGTGAAATTCGACATGTGCTTTGGCGCGTATGGCAGCCGGTTGCCGGTTATCAGCGTCGTGGTGAACCCGGGAATGTTGCTGAACCGCCTGCCCCGGAATTCGGCGATGGGCAGATAAGTGTAGTTGGTATGGATGTAAAAGTTGTGGCTCGATCTCAGGATCGTCCCCGTGTCTATTCGCGCCGTGATCTCCGCGCCCTGGTGTAGCGTCTCGCCGCCGTTTGTAAGCGTCGTGCCTATGCCGCCCGCGAGGCTGGCCGGGATGATCTGATTCTCATAATCCATACGGAAGAGTGTGGCCTCTGCCCTTACACCGGGATGAAACAGGCTGCGGATGCCCGCTTCATAGTTCCAGCTCAATTCGGGATCGAGCTCGATGCTCCCGCCGGTGGTGTTGTTGATGATGTCTTCGGTTCGCGGCGGAGCAAACCCGCGATGCACCCCGGCGAAGAGTGTGACGCTCCGGCGAGGGGTGTAGGAGACGCCCACACCGGGCACCAGTTGCGTCAGATCGGTGTGGCCTGTTATGCCTGCGCCGTCGTTTGCGAGCCGGTTGGTCCGCTCGTATTCGATGTGCTCGATGCGCACGCCTGGCGTTATCGCCCAGTCGCCAGCCATAAAGCGGTTTTGAATGAAAGCCGAGTAGGCTGAGTTTCTTCGCTCGTTGTCTTCGACTATCACACCGGAGCGAGAATTCGGGCGGTTGCCGTTCTCCTGGCGGCGGTCCTGGTGCTCGTAGTGAAAGCGGAAGCCGAAATCGGCTTCGTTGTTGAGGCCGAACAGACGGTGGCTCGCGCGGAGCCGGGGCTCGACCCCTATCGTGTAATACTCGCGCAGACGGCCTTCGTTGCCGCAGGTCGTATTCAAATTCGCCATGCCGCCGCAGGCCGGGTCCAGCGCGTCGTTAGGCCGCTGGCCGGAGTTGCTCGATTGACGCCACCAGTGACGGCGAAAGAACGTGCCGTAAAGATTAGTAGTCAGCGCCAGATCGCTGTTGAAGATCAGCGCGTGTGTTGCCGACGCTCCCCAGCGGTCGCCGTAGAAGAAATCGTTCCGGAACGGGTTCTGGCGCGGGTCGGCCAGGTATTCATCTTCTCTCAGACCCGAATAGGTTATGTTCGAGTCTTCGCTATAGTAGTTGGCCCTGAGCGTCAGCGCCTGTCTCGACCCGATCCCGGTGAGCGACTTGAAGTTGAAATCGTTTATCCCGCTCCTTATGTTATCGCGCGCACCTTCGCCCTGCTTGCGAGTGTAGTCGAAAAGCAGCCCGGTCCCGCCCCACGTCCCGCCATAGTTTATATGGCCGTTGAAGTAATCGCGGTTGCCGCCGGTGAGCGATAGATACCCCGAAGGCGTCGGCGGAGGGTTCGGCGTGATGTAGTTGATTACGCCGCCGACCGTCACCGGCCCGTAGAGTATCTGCCCCGATCCTTTGAGCACTTCTATGGAATCGAAGCGGTCCACGGGCGGGTGATAGTAGGAAGCGTTATCGCCGTATGGAGCATAAGTTAGAGGAATGCCGTCCTCAAGCAGGAGCACTTTCGTCGACCTCGTAGGATTTAAACCGCGAATTCCTATGTTAGGTCTGAGCCCGAACCCCTCTTCATCACGCACCTGTATGCCCGACACTTTGCGAAGCGCCTCGGAGAAGGTGAAGACGCGGCTCGATTCGAGCGTCTTCTGGTCTATGACATCCACCGATCCGGGGATGCCCTCTACGGTCTCAGGGTTCCCCGCTATGCGATTAATGCTTACGACCATCTCTTCGGCGACTGCGCCGGGCTGGAGCGTGATCTCAAGATCGCTCTTCTGCCCTGCCGATACGGCAACCTGTCGCGTCAGCACGGCAAACCCCTCGCCGCTGACGCTGATGTTGTAACGGCCCTCTACAAGCCCCTCGAACCGGAACTTGCCCGATTCGTCTGTGTTGATTATGCGCTCGAACCCGGTCGGCTGTTGCCATAACCTCACAGTGCTGCCGCTTATAACCGCGCCGTTCTGATCGAGAACCTGCCCCTCGACTGTGGAGCGGCCCGATTGCGCAAACGTCAGCGTCGTCGTTTGAAAAACCATTACCGCGCTCAATACCGCGAGCAGACTGTTTCTTATCAAGTCCCCCATCCCGAGTCCTTTCAGATCCATACTTGTTCTCTACCCTATTCTGGATTATTGAGCTTGCATCTGAAATTGAAAACAGATTTCAATTTCAAGCCGCGAGTATAAGCCAGGTGATTATGGGTGTCAACAGTTATTTCTTGGGGGGATATCTAGTTATCGGCGTGGTGATAGTATTATCGGAAGGTTGATTTCGCTTGAATTGCTGGTTTATTCTCTGCTCTTGCTGGCTGAACTGATCGCTTTTTATTTAAACCTGGAAAGACAAAATCGTGACGAAATCGCTCCTGCTCTACTTATCGGCGAACGAAGGCTTCAAGAATTTTCTCACCCGGTTCGAATCCTTCAACAATGTGACTCATCGCTTTGTCGCAGGCGAGCATCTTGAGGATGCGGTCGAGGCTATACGCCAGCTCAACCGGAAGAGTATAACCGCTTCGTTCGATCATCTCGGCGAATCTATATCAAGCGAGACGGAGACCCGCGCAGAAGTGAGCGAGTATGTGCGCGTGCTCGACAGCATCAACGAGAGCCGGCTCGACTCGAATGTCTCGGTCAAGCTCACGCAGCTCGGGCTCGATATAGACCGGGAGCTTTGCTACCGGAACACCCGCGCCATAGTCGAAGCGGCATATCGATATCAAAACTTCGTCCGCATAGATATGGAGGACTCTTCGAAGACCGAGGCGACGCTTGACATATTCAGGCGGCTCAGGAGCGAGTTTGTCAACGTAGGAATAGTACTACAGTCCTACCTCTACCGCAGCGAGAAGGACACGGAAGATCTCTTAAAGATCGGCGCGCGGATACGATTGTGCAAGGGGGCTTATAAAGAGCCGGAATCGGTCGCTTTCCAGAAGAAGCGCGATGTCGATGCCAACTATGTAAAGCTCATGAAGATGCTGCTCGTATCGGGCATATATCACGGCATTGCCACACACGACGAGAACATGATCGCGGAGACGAAGAGTTTTGCCGCCGA
>DASTET010000467.1:0-15481 GCA_035709445.1 Blastocatellia bacterium
GGAAGGGGAGTGGCGGAAGGTTGACAACATCCCGACCTCTATTGCTCTGAGTTCGTTCGCCGGAACTCTATACAGATTCCCCAATTCTGGGTTTGCGCTGCCGGAATCATCCGAGCTCGCCGACCATCCAGGAGAAGCATCGTGATTAAAGAAAAAATCTCAGCCCGTAGCAAAGCTAAATATTCCCAATTGCACATAGTAGGGAAGCCAAACCGAAAACTGCTGATTTCAATAACGACTGTTTTAGCCCTGAGCCTGGGCGTGTATGCCGGGATTGGCCAGTTCTCAGGCGGCGTCGATGACGCCTGGGGTCCGCAATACAGTTCCCAGCAGCAGAGCCGCGCTCTGTTGAGCAGCCAGGTGCAGCTCGGAGACAGCACGAAGACCGGGGTCCGCCGCTGGAATGAGATCGCTATCAACGCCAGCGGACTCGACCACACCCCCGTTGCCCCCGGCGAGAACCGTGTCTTTGGAGAGCAACTGGGCCCCTGTCGAGCGGCGCTTGCGATAGCGTTCGTCCATATCGCGATCTTCGAGGCCGTTAACGCCATCGACGGCAGCTGCCAGAGCTTTACCGGCTGTCCTCGCGCGAGCACCGGCACCTCGATGGACGCTGCCATCGCGCAAGCGGCCCACGATACACTTGTAGAGCTCTTCCCCTCGCAGAAGGCGAGCTTTGACCAACTGCTTGCGGAAGACCTCAACCGGATCACGCACCCGGGGAAGTCGAAAGGGATCCTTCTTGGGAAGGTGGCGGCCAAGTCGATCATGTTTCCCCGCAACAGTGACGGCAGGAAGCATCCTGAGCCACTTGTCAACATAGATTTCATCACTAGTGACCTGCCCGGGATATGGCGCCAGGATCCTATCAGTCTTATCCCGCTCGCGCTGGGCGCTCACTGGGGCGACGTCAAACCGTTAGTCCTTCGGTCCGCGAGCCAGTTCCGCACCCCGCCCCCGCCCGCCTTAAACAGCCCGGAGTACGCGGCCGCTTTCAACGAGGCGAAGCAACTGGGCGGCGACGGCGTCGTCACGCCCACGGCGCGAACGGAGGACCAGACCCAGATAGGGATTTTCTGGGCCTACGACGGAACGCCGAGCCTTTGCGCGCCGCCGCGTCTCTACAACCAGATTGCCATCCAGATCGCAGAGCAGATGGGAACGAACACTGTCGAGCTGGCGCGGCTGCTGGCGCTCGTGAACGTGGCGATGGCCGACGCAGGAATAGCGATCTGGGAGTCGAAATACTTCTACCAGTTCTGGCGCCCGATCACAGGCATCCGCGAGGCCGACGAGGGGACCGGCCCGACCGGCGCCGGCGATGGCAACCCCGCGACCGCAGGCGACGTGAACTTCTTCCCGCTCGGCGCGCCGGCAAGCAACCTGACGGGGCCGAACTTCACGCCGCCCTTCCCGGCCTATCCGTCGGGGCATGCCGGGTTCGGCGGGGCCCTCTTCCAGACCCTGCGCAGATTCTACGGAACCGATAATATCCCCTTCACTTTCGTCTCGGATGAATTCAACGGGGTGACGGTTGACAACGGCGGGAACGTCCGGCCTCTGATCCCGCGCAGCTTCTCGTCGCTTTCGCAGGCGGAGGAAGAGAACGGCCAGAGCCGAATCTATCTAGGCATCCACTGGTCGTTCGACAAGACCGAAGGGATCGCTCAGGGACGTCGCGTAGCCGATTACGTGTTCAAGAGCGCCGTCCTGCGCAAACGCTAACCCTTATCAGGGGTCAGGGGTCAGGGGTCGGAGGTCAGGGTTTGTTTGCTGATAATCACTGCCTCGGTGTCTAGGAATTCAGCATTCAGCGAGATGTTGAGACCAAAGCCCTGACCCCAGACCCCTGTTCATTCCCTGACCCCTGTCCCCTGTCCCCCGACCCCTGTCTTTGCGAACCACAAATCTTTTGGCGCGACGAACGGCGATAGCAGGTGAAGCGTGACCCCTTCAAGGTCTGGCCGGTGAGCGACGAAGCTTCGCCGGTGCGCCAGGAAAGCGCACGGCGCGTCATCGAGCAAGAGTCTCGTCACCTCCTGATAGATCTGCGCTCTGCCTTCGCGGTTCATTACCGACCGCGCCTGTTCCGTGAGCCGGTCCACGTCTTCATTCGAATAGGCCCCCGTGAAGAGATCGCGGTTTCGCGAGTTGAACAGAACGTAGGTGAAGTTGTCAGGGTCCGGATAGTCGGCGTACCAGTCGCGCCCGGCTATCGGGACCAGGCGAAGCTTGAGCGCGCGCCGATAGTCGGGGGTCGCCACGTACCGGAACTCGGCGCGTATTCCTACTTCGGCCAGGTCTTCTTTCAAGCATTCTACTGCCGGGTTTACCGACTGCGGCCACCAGATTTCAGTGTCGAAGCCGCCCTCATATCCTGCTTCTTCCATCAATGTGCGAGAGCGCGCTTTGTCGTGCTCGTATCCTCGCTCTGCCGCCGTATAACCGAGCAGCCCCGGCGGGATCGGCCCGATGGCCGCTTCGGCCATCCCGCCATAAACCTCGCGCAGGAACCGCTCGCGGTCTATCGCGTAACATATGGCTTGCCTGACCCTGCGGTCTGAAAGCGGCGCTCGCTCGCAATCGAATACGAGCATGCGGGTCTGTAGCTGGACCGTTTCGAGTGTGTGAATCTCTCCCGCGCGGCTCTTGAGCGCATTAAGATATGTGAGCGGCAGATCGCTCACGTAATCTATCTCTCCGTTGATGAACGCTTCGTATATCTCCTCGGCGCTCAGGCCGAATCTTATGGTCAGCCGGTCTATATAAGGCAGCTCGGCATTCCAGTAGTTTGAGAATCGCTCAAGCTGCACCTCTTTGCCGAGCACCGGCTCGACTACGCGAAACGGGCCAGACCCGATCGGGCGTATCGAAAAATCGGTCGGGGGCCGCTCCACTTCTTCTCGCGGGACGATGAAGGCGTAGTCCATGCAGAGCGTCGAAAGAAAGAAGGCGACGGGCTGTATCAATTCGAGCTTGACCACCTGTTCGCCCGCGATCTGTATCCCCGCCACCGTGTCGGTCTCGCCCGTCATGAATTGCTCGGCCCCGACCAGCGGGCGAAACAGCCACCCGGCCGCCTCGTCGTTCTGCCGCATCTGCCGCTCGAACGAGAACTTCACATCATCGGCCCTGACGCGCCGACCGTTATGAAAGCGCGCCGATTCGCGCAGGTAAAAGGTATAGACCCGCCCGTCGGGCGATATCTCCCATCGCTCGGCGACGGCGGGACGTATCTCCGCTCGCTCGCCGAACTGCACCAGCCCCTCGAATATGTTCGAGGTGACTTCAATTCGAGAGATAGAGGAGACCGTCGCAGGGTCCAGCATCATCTGCGATGCGCGGAGCGCGACCCTCAGATGGCCTCCGCGTTCGGGCACGGGAAGGCTGAACCCTTCGACCTCGCGGTTGAGAAGCTCGGCCTCGCGCACGAGCAGGTCTACGGCGCTGTTTATCCCCGAGATAGACGCCTGGTTGCGCCCGACGACTTCCTTGATGGTCTCAATCGCGCGCAGCACCTGGTCGGCCCCCGCCGATTGTTCGTCGGAAGCCCCGCGTATCTGCTCGACGACCATAGTAAGCTCTTCCATCGCCTCGGCGATGTATTTCGATACCTGGGCCTGCTCGCCCGTAGCGCGCCGCACCTGCTCGGTCAGCTCGCTCATATGCAGCGCCCGCTCGCCTATGTGGCGCGACGTGAGCGCCTGCTCGCTTGTGGCTCGCTCTATCCCGCGAGCCTGTTGCTCGACAAGGTCGGCTGCCTCAAGAACCGTGTGGCTCTCGGCAGCCTGCACGGCCGTGGCATCGGCTATCAAACGTATGCGGTCGCTTGCGGCATTAGTCTTATCTCGTATCTCGGCCAGAAGCATCGAAGCCCGCGAGGCGAGATCGACGCCCTCGTCTGCTCGCGCGCCGCCTACGGCCACTCGCTCGACCGTCTCGGTCACGTCCTCGCGGACGGCCTTTATCATGTCTTCGATCTCGCGGGTAGAGGCCGATGTGCGCTCGCTCAGCTCTTTTATCTCGTCGGCGACTATACGAAAGCCCCGCCCTTGCGACCCCGCCTGCGCCGCGAGTATGGCGGCGTTGAGCGCGAGCAGATGGGTGCGGTCGGCGATCTCGTTGATGACGTGTGTGACCTCGCCTATCTGCTCACTCCGCTTGCCGAGCCGGGTTATGGTTTCGGTGGCCGCATCGATGGCTTCCTTGATCTTGAGCATGCTCTGAGCGGTATCGGCCACGATCTGGCTGCCGGAATCTGCGGAGCGGGCGACCTCTTCGGCCAGGACCATCGTTTCGTTAACCGACTCGCCGATCCTTCGTGTCGAGTTGTCTATGGCCTCCATGGCGTTTGCGGTCTTTTCGGCGGACTCGGCGAGCGACTCGGTCGACTCTGCGACCTTGCGTATGCTGACGGCCATCTGTTCGATAGCCGATGCGGTCTCTTCTACGAACTGGGCCAGCTCGTCGGCGTTCTGCGAGACGTGGTTTATGGATGTGGCCATCTCCAGGATTGAGGTCGAAGTCGTTTGGGTCAGGCTCGAAAGCGTCTGGAGGCTCTCGCCGACCGAATGCATGGACGCATTTATTTCGGAGATTGAGCTGGAAGTCTCTTCGACCGACTTGGCTTCGTCGAGCACCCCGGCAGATACCGCTTGAGTGCCGCGCAGCACTTCGCCCACGACGGTCTCAATAGAGTCCGCCGCGCGCTGGAGCCGCCCGACGATATATCTGAGACGGCGCGCTAGCCCGTCGAGGTTCAACAGAAGCTCGCGGTCTTCGCCCGTAAGCAGCGATTGATTGCCGTTGATCCGGAAACTCAGATCGCCCTGAGCGATGTGGGCGAGCGTCTCGAATATCTGCTGGCTGGCAGACGCGGGCTGATCGCCGTCAGTGATCGATTCCTGCCCGTCGCTTGCTGGGAGTCGCGCTTTATCCATAGCGAGAGGATTTATGGTAACGGCTTGTAAATGGCCAGTCAATGAAATAGAGGCCAGAAGCCAGAAGCCAGAATCTCTCGCGGAGATGCTCGGTCATTGCCGAGCGCCAGAAGTCAGAATCCTCCTCGACCAGATTCTGGCTTCTGGCTTCTGGCTTCTGGCTTCTCTCCGCGCCGGGATGCTAAGATTCAGCGTTGATCATCTCTCAGGAGAGTAGCTAGCTATGAGGGCGCACGTTGTAACTTTCGGATGTCAGATGAACGAGTATGATACTCACGCGCTTCAGTCGGAGCTTGCCGGTATAGGTTACTCGTTTGTCGACGACTTCCGCGAAGCCGACCTGGTGCTGGTCAATACCTGCGCCGTTCGAGGCAAGCCGGTTGAAAAAGTGCAGACCCTCCTCGGCGAGCTTCGCAAGGAGAAACAACGCCGTCACAACTTCACTATAGGGCTGATGGGATGTCTCGCCCAGCTTCCGGAAGGCCGCCGCATGGGAGAGAAGTTCGGCGTCGATATAATGCTCGGCCCCGGCGCGATAACCGAGATCGTGCCCGCCATCGAGCGCGGCAAGTACCGATCGTTCGAGTTCAAAGCGGAGCTTCAGTTCTACTCGCCTCCGCCGCCTTCGGAGGCCCTGAGCGCGCACCTGACAATAATGCGCGGGTGCAATCATCGCTGCACCTACTGCATTGTGCCCGCGACTCGCGGGCCGGAGGTCTCTCGCCCGGCTGCCGACATAATCGACGAGGCCCGCGCGCTCAGGGACGCGGGCGTGGTCGAAGTGACTCTGCTCGGTCAGAATGTGAACTCGTACGGGATGGTTCCGGGCACGGGCGCGCGTCGCAATCTCCTGTCCGGTTATCCCTCTTTCGCGGAGCTGCTTCGCATGGTAGGGCGGGTCGGGATACCGAGAGTGCGGTTTGTTACCTCGCATCCCATAAACTTCGATGACCCTATAATTGAAGCGATCGCCGACACTCCCGCCGTGTGCCGCTACATACATCTGCCGGTCCAATCGGGATCGAACCGCGTGCTCAAGCGAATGGCGCGCGAGTACAGGGTAGAGTTCTATCTCGACCGCATTCGCCGGATTCGCGAGCTCTTGCCCGATGCGACCATCTCGACCGACATCATAGCCGGGTTCCCGGGCGAGACCGACGAAGACTTCGAAGAGACGCTCGCGCTCTACCGCGAGGTGAGCTATGACGCCGCTTACATGTTCATCTACTCGGAACGGGAGGGCACGCCGGCCGCGCTCCATTTTGAGGACGTGCCGCGAGAGATAAAGGTCGAGCGCCTGACGCGGATGGTCGATCTCTCCAAAGAGATCTCTCTGGCTCAGAACCGGACCTGGGAAGGGCGTGAAGTGGAGGTTCTGGTCAAGGGCCCCGCCGAATCCGAAGGGTTTGTCCAGGGGCACACTCGCGGAAATCACGTAGCTATAGTCGAGGGAGACCTCGCGCCGGGTATACACAGGGTCGCGGTCTCGCACGCAACGCCCAATCGCCTTTACTGCAAGCTGCCCGCAGAGGCCGGCGCCGGGCCTCCCCGCATGGATGCGAGCCGCCCTTATCACGCGGTGCAACTTTATCAACTCACCTCTAAAATCTGAATAAGCCCTCATGAGACAGGTCCGAAGGCGGATGCAGCGTCAGATCGCCGCCGCGCTTCAATTGCACAGGCGACCGATTAGGGAAAGGTCGCCTTCGCCATGACAGACGCGATGAGTCATGGTAAAAATTCGTCCTGGCGGACGCTGTATCAATTAAGGCGCGTTTATTCCTGTTGGAAAGCATCAAGCTGCTCTCTTTTTGTCAAAGTTTCTGCTCAGACAATCGCAGTCACCCAGATAAATTGCCGGACCTGACACCATGTAGAGAGGACCGCATATGAACCGGATCAAAAACAGTGATCAGACAAACGCAGATACGGCCGCCGGGTTGCCGAATTACTCTGCGAGTGAACAGCCGATTCGATTTGCCGGCTCCGAGCTTGGCGCCTACCGCCACATCTGCGCTTTTTTTCACAGCACCGATGAGGAGTATCGCGTGCTTCTCCCCTTCATCAAAGAAGGCTTCGAGCGTGGCGAGAAAGCTTTCCATATCGTCGACCCGAAGCTTCGCCAAGAGCACATCGGGCGTCTGCGGTCCGTCGGCATTGACGTTGATGAGGCGGAGAAGAGCGGCCAGTTTGAGCTGCGCAACTGGGAGGACGCCTATCTGCGGGAAGGCCATTTCGATCAGAACATGATGCTCTCGCTGATACAGGAAGTGCTCGACGGAGGCAAGAGCCAGGGGCTTAGGCTGACTCGCCTGGTCGCTCACATGGAGTGGGCGCTTGAGGACCGTCCGGGGGTTGATGATCTCGTCGAGTACGAGACGAGACTGAACTATATTCTCCCACGCTATCATGACCCGGTCATATGAACGTACGATCTCGCCAAGTTTGGCGGGCAGATAGTTATCGATATAATGCGGACACACTCGATGATCATCGTCGGGGGCATTCTCCAGGAGAACCCTTTCTTCGTCCCGCCTGACGAGTTCCTGCGAGAGCTGCGAGAACGCGAATCGGCGCGCAGTGCAGGACGTACATAGCAGAGGTAAGTATGCAGGCAAAGACAGAAGATAGTATTGACGAGGTACGCAATCTTCGCGGCTGCATAAATGACCTGTTGGGTCTGCTCGCGTTGCCTGCGATGTGGAGCGGCTGCAATTCCTCACATATCATCGAGACCCTGCTCGACGCGCTGCTCGGCATGCTGCGCCTGGACTTCACCTACGCGCGGCTTAACGATCCGGCGAGCGGCCTGCCCATCGAAGCCGCGCAGATCGCGCAGCGTCAGAATGATCACAAGCCGCAGCAGATTGGCCGGGCGGTGGCGGGCTGGCTGACGCATGAGGCATCGGGCTCGCCGCTGGTCGTGCCGAATCCTGTTGGAGAGGGAGAGGTGCGGATCGCGCGCATCCCGCTCGGACTCAATGAAGAGACAGGGCTGATAGTGGCTGGCTCCCACCGGACAGACTTTCCGACCGAGACCGAGACGCTTCTTTTGAGCGTGGCCGCAAACCAGGCGGCGATTGCTCTGGACAACGCACGGCTCTTTGCATTAGCTGAGCGTGAGCGGGCCGAGGCTGAAGCGGCGCGAGAACAGGTCGCAGACATTCTTGAGAGCATCGCCGACACCTTTAGCGTTTATGACAGGGAGTGGCGAGTCACCTATATCAATAAGGAGGCGGAAAAACTTTTGCCGCGCCTCGGACTGACCCGCGAGGATGTCCTTGGCAAAAATCTCTGGGAGCTGTATCCCGACCTGGCAGGCTCTGTCATCTATGAGCAGTATCACCGCGCTGTCGCCGAGCAGGCCCCGGTCGAGTTTGAAATCTTTTACCCGCCGCTCGACGGCTGGTATGAGGCGCGGGCCTATCCATCTAAAGATGGACTTACCGTCTACTGGCAGGACATCACCGAGCGCAAACAGATGGAGCAGGAGCGCGAGCAGTTGCTCGCGCGCGAACAGGCGGCGCGCGCGGAAGCCGAGAGGCGGTGGAGGGAGAGCCAGTTGCTGGCGGCTGCCACCCGGCAGTTCTCCTCTTCGCTCCAGTTGCAGGACCTCTTGCCGACTATCTGCCGGACGGCGCGTGAAATCGCCGACGCTGACGGCGCGGCGTTCATCCTGCGCGAGGGCAATCAAGTCCATTACGCGGAAGAGGATGCCATCGAGCCGCTCTGGAAAGGGCAACGCTTTCCTATTACCAGGTGCGCTTCCGGCTATGCGATCCTTGAGCAGAAGCCTGCCATTATCGAAGATATCTACGCTGACCCGCGTCTGCCCATCGAGGCGTCCGAGTCCAGGTTTGTCAAGAGCCTTGTCCTGGTGCCCGTGCGGAGCCACAACCCGCTCGGTGCCATCGGCGTCTACTGGGCGCGGGAGCGGAAGGCCGGTGACCGCGAGGTCATGTTGCTTGAGGCGCTGGCCGATGCAGCGCACATCGCGCTCATCAATACTCAACTCTACGAGCAGACCAAAGCCGCCGGGGAACAGGCCGAAGAGGCCAACCGGCTCAAGGACGAATTTCTTGCCACGGTGTCGCACGAGCTTCGCACTCCGCTCAACGCAATGCTCGGCTGGACACGTATGCTGCGAATGGGGTCCCTCGATGAGCCGACCTATGAACGCGCGCTCGAAACGATAGAGCGAAATGCGAAGTCACAGGCGCAGCTCATCGAAGACCTTCTGGATGTCTCGCGCATCATCAGCGGCAAGATGCGCCTCGATGTGCAGCCCGTCGAGCTTGCGTCGATCATCCGTGCGGCCCTCGACTCCGTGCGCCCGGCGGCAGATGCCAAGTCTATTCGGCTAAACGCGGCGCTCGATCCGAGGGCTGGTCCCGTTTTAGGCGACCCCACTCGCATACAGCAGATCGTTTGGAACCTGCTCTCAAACGCCATCAAATTTACCCCCAGAGATGGCCAGGTGCAGGTCCGGCTCGAACGCGTTAACTCGCACATCGAAATCACAGTGAGCGATACCGGTATAGGAATCAAACCGGACTTTCTGCCCTCTGTCTTTGATCGGTTCCGTCAGGCCGATAGCACGCTTACCAGGCGTCAGCCAGGTTTAGGACTGGGGCTGGCGATAGTCCGCCATCTGGTAGAGCTGCACGGAGGCAGCATTCATCCCTACAGCGCCGGAGAGGGACAAGGCGCTACTTTCACAGTAAAGTTTCCGTCGATGCTTGTGCGGGACGCAGACCGATTACCGGCGGAGGCCAGGGAGCGAGAGCACCCGGCTGACTGGCCCGACCTGCCCTTTGAGTGCCCGCCTGCGCTTGACGGCTTGCGCGTGCTCGTAGTCGATGATGAACCGGATGCGCGCCAGTTGCTGGCCACGATACTGGGGCGATGCAATGCCGAAGTGATAACAGTCGCATCGGCTGCTGCTGCGCTCGCTGCGCTTGAGCGTCTGGAGGTTGATATAGTGGTCAGCGACATCGAAATGCCGGTAGAGGACGGCTATTCCTTTATACGCAAGGTGAGGGAGAGGGAAACGAGGCAAAACGTAAGGATTGCGGCTGCCGCGCTCACTGCGCATGCCGGCGTCGCAGCCCGCATGCGCGCGCTTTCGGCTGGCTATGATATACACGTGCCGAAGCCTGTCGAGCCGGCCGAGCTGGTCGCAGTGATTGCGAGCCTTGCGAGTCGAATAGGTAAACGCCCGGGCTCGTGAAATCTCCGACAGAACAGCTAATCAGGCGGCGCTTGCTGCGCTCGCATAAGAGAGGGTCTATCAAGATTATATGGAGATCCCCATCGATCAAGATCGAAATGGCCGCGGAGGAATGAAGTACTGCTCTGCGATCTAAATTCTTCGGTCTCGAGCGAGGACCGCTCGATCATCTGCTAATATAAAGGCCGATAAAATTTTGAACTAGAATCTCCCTAAATCGTAAAGGAGATTAAACCTCATTTAAGGAGACGGATAAATGTTTTGTCCGAACTGTGGAAAGGATAACGTGCCGGAATGCAAGTTCTGCGCGTCCTGCGGGATTAATCTGGAGGTGGTCTCTCGCGCTCTCTATACCAGTTCGGTCGGATTCTATACGAGATTTGATACTGCGCTCAATCAGCTCATAGCGCGCTATTCGGAGCGCGTGTTCGATAATGCCCCCGCGTCTGCTCTTTCGCGGCGACTCTCTGATTCCTGGAAGCTTCTCGGTGAAGGCTTCCTCACCGTTTCGGCGGACTTTGTCCTGTTCTGGATCATGTTGTTTGTTGTTCTCCCGCTGAGATTGTTGACCCTTCTGGTTTCTACGCCGTTTACTCTATTGATCACTGCGCCGTTCAGGCAACTGATGGATAAGGGAAATCGCCCGAAGGCCCTGGCGCGGGTAAACGAGAATCAAGACGCAGAGAAGAAGGGAACGGGCGAGATAAGCGAATGGCGAGTTGATTCGGCAATAAGCGTTGTGGAGCATACGACCGAGCATTTACCCGATTACCGCCCGTCGAGGCGAAGCAGAAAAGAATAAACGAGCGATATTGGGTCGTCTCAGTGCGCGTTATCATTATTACCATTCCCACATCAGGCCAGACCTCCACAGCCAGGCTAATCGGCGAGCCTGGCCCCGCACAATTGACCCTGATAAGGTCATACCCGCATAAAAACATGCATAATCAATAGGGGTTTGAACGTCTATATGAAGAGGCAAAGGTAGTCATATAGACGTGGTTTGGCCCCATGCATGTAACACTTTTCTGAATACTTCATGTATTCATGGCTACTTTGAATCACTGCCGGACATTAAACGACGCATTCAGAAAGAGAGAAGACCATGGCAGAATCCAACACTCAAAAAGCGATCAAGGCAGTTGCGATTGCCTGCGCTGCGACAACTACCTTCGTAAAGATTATTGGGCATAAGCCTTTCAAAGTCTCCCCGAACAACCTGTTCAAGCTGTCATTCAGCTCTGTCGGTATCGTAAGCGACGCGCAGCTCGAAGCCTTTCGTCAGACTCTGATCAGCATCCTGCCCGATGAATTGAGGGGAGATTTGCAAAGGATGGACCTCTCGCCGGGAATCATCATCGGGCTGGTTGTCGATCACGTAGAGGCTTTGCTTGATGCTCTGTCGGTCGAGTAGCTCGAAATTGATCAGGCCCCCGCGATGAAAGGTTCTTTTGCAATAAGGCCCCGCTTACTCAATACCAGGAGATCAAAATGAAAAACCGTCTAGCTTTCGCTCTGCTCACGCTTGGCGCATGGGCACTCATCCTCTGCTGCGGCCAGCCGGTTTTCGCGCAAAGCCCGCTCAGCCCTGGCGGTGATAAGGAAGCCGCAAAGTCCGATGATCCGGGGATCGCGCTTGTCCGGTTCTATGATCTCCCTGCCCCGAATCGCAGAATCATCATCCATCTGACGAGCCCTCAGGATACGAATAGAGTCAATGCCGACCTGAGGCCATCAAATATCACCATCAGGTTTCTGCCCAGCGGGAAGATCATTCCGGCGACATCGATTAACGATATAACCAATCCCGACAGCGATGCCGCTGAAACATTGAACCTCACAGGATTTGGGGACGAAAGGATACAGATCGGCATTCTCGATCATGCAGAGGCCACGCCTGATCCGGGTGATAATCTGGTCAGGGTGACATTTGGAAGGTTTAATTTCGTCATAACCGATAGCGGCGGAACGACGAGAACAGTCGAGAAGGAAAGCGTAGAGGCTTCGGGAAGAATCTATAACCGGGCCAATATAGGGGAGCGAGTTGAAGAGACCCGGCAGGCGCTCAAGGATGCGGTAGCACATGCAAAGACAGACGATGAGAAGACGGCCTTCATCGGATTGAACGTGGTGGTGCCGACCGGGGGCGATTCCGAAGGCAGCGGTGATATAAGCTTTAACAGAGATATATATGCGTCGACTCTGGGCCAGGCCGCTCTGTTCGATCAGATCAGGTTTGGCTTCCACCTGAAGAAAGCCAGCGAAGATAACGCCGACCCGCGACATTTCAACGTCGGCTTAACTTTCAGGAAGACCTTCCTTCGAGCAGACCGCGCGACATTAAACAGGATCAAACAGGCAATAAACAATTCGAGTCAGAGGGAGGCTGAGCCTTTACAGTTGATCCAGGATATCAATGATCTTCAAAAAGATTTTGTTCGCGCATTCATCTTTGATAATGCCTTGCGGTTTGAAGGAGATGTCAGCAACAACGGCATCAGCAACGTCAGCAATCTGCTCTGGGATACGCAGTTGCAAATCGCTACCGTGTCGAGAGCATTTGCCGGACAGACCGGGTTCTGGAATTTTCGCTTTGTGCCGCTAGGTTTCGAGGTAGGGGGAAATCTTACTAACAGTGATGACCCGACCCAGGAAAAGGACTCACTCGCGCGGATCAAGGCTGGCGGCGAGTTGAACCTGATCTTTAAAGCGGGCAGCCCCGATGAGCCTATCAGCCGGATCGTCTTGAGCGCCACCGCCGTCGAGCGGTATCTCTTTAAACGCGAAAGCGCGGTTGATGAGCTGACACAGAGAGCCATCCTGACCGATAAGGGCAGCAAGTACTGGCTTGAAGCCGACTTTAAAGTGACGACCGGGGTTCGATTCGGCGCCGGGAGAGTAGGATTCAGAGCAACCTTTAATCGCGGCTCATTACCGCCGGTCTATAATTTCGTAAGGACTCTTAAGTTCGGTATCTTCTTTGAGACGAATGACGATGATAACTCGGGCAATATGAGACTACAGTAGAGAGGGAGATGGAGAGGATTCACAGGAGTGACAGGAGGGATGAATCAGACAGGCGTCTCCTCCTAACTTTTCCCGTTAATCCTGTCCGTTTTCCTCATCCCGACGAGCTTCTATCGAGTTTCTGAAATTCATCCCAGTACCCCGGCGGTATCAACACCCTGTGGATAATTGACTGAATACCGAGCTGGCCGATGACACCGTACAAGCCTATCAGGAAAGAGAGCGCATCGAGAGGCCGGAGCTGCAACAACTCGCGCACCCGCCCCGGCGCGAGCGCCGCCTGCACCTGAAGCAACGCTTCGTAACGAAATGGACCCAGGTGTTGCCGGTACTGCTTAAACAGAAGCCGGGTGTAGTCGCTGTAGGCCAGGTCGCGATTCAGATGCCGCAGCCGGTCCTCTTGCCACTCTCGATAGCTCTCGGGCAGCTCCTTGATGCGCAGACCCGCGCCGACCCGGCGAAACACGGCATAAAGGTCGTGCCTCTCCGCGACAGTCAAGGGGCGATACAGCAGACGGTGTGCGCGCTCTGAGTAGTCGATCAGCATGTAGAGCACATCCCGGTAGGCCCAGTCAGGGATGGTCTGTCCCCGCTGCTTCTCAACGGCTGAATGTACTGCGGTGATCCGGTCGAGGGTTGTCCGCGCCAGAGCTTCGTCCGAGAAGACTATCTCTTGCGCGTAGCGGACCGTGGAGAACAATCGGCCCAGAGGGTCATTCGGGATATTGCCGGTGAAGAAGAGCCAGTCGACTGCGCGGTTCAGCGCGAACTCGGCGGCAGAGCCTGCGAAGATCAGCAGCACGAGGTCAGGGTCAGCCCAGATCGTGCGCACGATGGAATGTCGGTCTACAAAATCGGTGCTCGACATAACCCTTTCCGCCTTGAGCGCAAGCTGCGCGACGCGCGCCTCCACGCGAATCCTACGGCTCGCCTGTATGTCCTACAAGCATTCGCAGCGTACACCGGAAAGTGCAGGAGTATAAATAGGCCGCCGGCTTATTTATAAGCCCTTCAAAATATAGGCTAATAAGTCTGTCATATCCAGACATGGCATCGTGATTGCTGTTCTCTATTTCTGATGAGGAAGAACGTCAAAAAATGTACTGCTTTCGTAGTCCTGGCGGTGGCAGTCTGCTGCCTGTCTTTTTTGGAGACAGCATCCATCGCGCAGGAAAAACAGAGCGATAAATCGGTCAGCCAGCCCGAAGCGGTCAAGGCGTTCGAGAAGCGCGTGAAGGAGTATGTAAAGCTCCGCGAGCAGATTGAAGAAGGAATGCCGAAGCTATCCAAAGAGGCAAAGCCTGAAGAGATAGAAGCTCACAAAAAATCTTTTCAGGAGGCTGTACGGAAGGCCAGGGCCGGTTCAAGCCCCGGCCAGGTATTCAATCCCGATGTCGTCGATCACATACGGACGACGATAAAACGGGAGTTCAAAGGGACAGCCCTCAAACAACTTCGTGAAACGGTGCTTGAGGCGGAAACCAAAGGCGTCACTGTGCGTGTCAATTACCCTTATCCGGAAACGAAAGAGCTTGTAGAGATGCCTCCGACGCTGTTGCTTGCGCTCCCCACATTGCCGAAGCAGGTTAAATACCGTTTTGTCGGCAGGCACCTCTTGCTTGTGGATAGAGAGAATGGATTGATCGTCGATTATATGCTTGATGCGCTCCCCTGAAGCTGGCGCATAAAGGAGATGAGGACATGAAACGGCCTGTTGCTTCAGCTATCGCTATCGCTTTATTAGTCGTTATCGGCATCACGGGAAGAGCATTCAGTCAGAATGGTTCATCCAAGGCTTTCAAAGAAGCGCCTCGGGTCGATCCAGCCGTAAAAGTGACCCTCCCTGTAAAGGAAGGGACGGTCCGGTTCGCAGTCATCGGCGATACAGGCTCAGGGAGCAAGGAACAGCGCCAGGTGGCCGATCTCATGATGAGATATAGGAACGCCTTCCCATTCGAGTTTGTGCTGATGATGGGCGATAACCTCTACGGCGGAGAGAGCGCCAGCGATTACAAGAAGAAATTCGAGGATGTTTATAAAGTGTTGCTCGACGCCAAGGTGAAGTTCTATGCCACGCTCGGAAATCATGATGAATCGAACCAGCGTTTCTATGAGCACTTCAACATGAACGGGGAGGAGTACTATAAGTTCAAGAAGGGGAAAGTCAGCTTCTTTGCGCTCAACAGCAACTACATGGACAAGAAGCAGCTCAAGTGGCTGGAAGACGAGCTGGCGAAAGACAAGTCCGAGTGGAAGATATGCTTTTTTCACCATCCCCCGTATT
>DASTET010000468.1:0-9790 GCA_035709445.1 Blastocatellia bacterium
GCCGGGCATGCTGTTCGAGCTGTCTTCGAGCATCAATACAATCTCGTTTACCTGTTCCTATACGCCGTGATCTTTTACTTGCCATCGCTTCTCAGCAAAAAGTCGTCGGATGAAGATGCGCACACCATCTTCACGGTGATCTTGAACTGCCTCGGCTTTTCGATCATCACAGCGCTCTCGGTTATAACCCATTTTCAACATAGCTATTACACGATTTACCTCGGCGCGGCCTGTATGCTTCTCCTCTTTTCAATCGGTCTATGGCTTGGCGCAAACCGGCAGTATATACCTGCAATTTATGCCTGTTTTGGGTACATGGCGCTGAGCATTGCCATCTACGGCTATGCGAAGCTCCCCGTCTCGTTCCTGTGGCTCTCTTTGCAAAGCCTGCTTGTGCTTTCGATGTCGCTCTGGTTTCATTCCAGGACGCTTGTCGTGATGAACGCTTTTATCTACGCGAGCGTGCTGCTGGCATATTTCGCTACCGCACCTCCATCAACACCGATAAATTTCAGCTTCGCGCTGGTGGCATTTGTAAGCGCGCGGGTCGTGAACTGGCAAAAAGAGCGCCTGACACTGCGCACTGACACGTTAAGAAGCATCTACCTTGCGATCGCTTTTGTCCTGGTCTTTTATGCTCTTTACCGTGCCGTGCCCGGGCAGTATGTGACGGTCTCGTGGGCCGCGACCGCAATGATATATTTTTTGCTCAGCTACTTGCTGCGCAGCATCAGATACCGTTTGATGGCGATTTCGGCGATGCTTGTGACAGTGATCTATTTGTTTCTAATAGACCTGGCGCACCTCGATCCGCTATTTCGAGTCGCCGCCTTCTTGTTTGTAGGGCTCATAGCGCTCGCGATCTCGCTCTTCTCGACCAAAGCTCGATTTCTTATCGGCAAGAGTGGAAGAGAGTCTCTCTAAACTCGTACATGGTACAGATATCTGGTCATCTTACCTGCGCGAGCCAGACCGAGCACCGCGTTACCTTCGACTGTTCGCCCTTCGCTCAAGTCTTTGTTGCCTTCGGCTTCGAGCGCTTCTCTTACCTCTTCGATTGCCTTCTGTGATCGCTCCCAGAACGCAAGATTGCTCTCGGTCAGGTCGTATGCTTCATAGCTCAGCTCATTCGCGTTCAGCGCCCGCGCCAGGATGGTTCGGTCTGCCTGTAGAACTTCGGGTGGATCATTCGCAGCGCGGACCGCCGAATAGAATAGGCCCATCTGTCCGCTCGGTTTCAGCAAAGATTTCAATTGCCCGATGGTATCCTTGAGGTCTTTGGCGAAATAGAGCGTATCAATCGAGATAATTGTATCGAATCTGTCAGCGATTGAAGTGAGGTTGTTGATGTCCGCCAGGATGAAATTCAACCGGTCAGCTTTGCCTGCGGTCCTCTCGATGGCCCGTTCGATAGCCGGTTCTGCCAGATCGGTTCCGGTGATCTTTGCGCCCGTGACATCCGAGATGTATTCCGTCAAGGTGCCGATTCCGCAGCCTATGTCCAGCGCGCGACTCTGCTCGTTGAGGCTCAGTACGGAGATCAGTTTTTCGATTTGCTCCATGTCGGCAGTACCGAATTGAGCGAGATTCCTGCCATAGACACGCTCGCAGAATTGCCCGAACGCCTGACTCTGTTCGGCTCGCACCAGCATCCTTCCGAAGAACTCCGAAGCGACAACCTTCTCTATATACTCTCCGCCCGTTTCGGTCAGAGCATAGCTTTCGCCCTCGACGCGAAAGACGTTTTGCAGGGAGAGCCGGTTCAGCTCGTCAGACCAGTCTTGTAATTCGTCTTTGAAGATCATCTCCCCAAATGCGCGCAGATCTTCCTTTGTGAAGGAAGGCTTGCGGAGGTTCTTTGCTGTCACGCAGAGCTGAACTTCAGCCCGCGATTTCTCGTCGCTCATAATATCTTTCCTCCACTCACCGGCCTTTGCCGGGTTTCGATTCGCCTGCCCGGCTGCTGACCACGGGTCTGCCGACGAAGACATTCTCGACGAGCTGTTCATCTCGGACGACGAATCTGCCGCCGACGAGCACATGAACTATGCCTTTGGAATACTGGTTCGGCTCTGCGAAGGTCGCGCGATCTATCACCTCATCGGGGTGAAAGATCGTGATGTCCGCGTCGGCGCCGATAGTCAGCCGTCCTTTTCTTCTCATCGCGGGCGAGAACTTCTCTAACCTTTGCGCGGGCATCAGCGTCATCTTGCGAATGGCCTCGCTGAGCGAGAGTATCTTCTTTTCGCGGCAGTAGCGGCCCAGCACGCGGGCGAAACACCCCATGCTTCGCGGATGCGCGCGCTCGGTGAGACTGCTGATAGGCATGCCGTCCGAGGCAATCATCACCATCGGATGCGACAGCGCCTGCTCGACCCATTCTTCTTTCATTGCGTGGATGATGATGATGCCATCGCGGTATTTTGCCCGGTATTCGTCCCACATCTCTTTGCCGGTGAATCTGGCTCCGGTAGGCGGCCATTCGATCTCGCCGTAGCCGATGCCGAGTTTTTTCTGCCAGTCGTGATCGAATATGCCGGAATTGATCCCCGTCGATCCTGCGGTGTACGGGTACGCCTCTGTCGTAACATCCAGCCCTTTCCCGCGCGCGGCTTCGACCATCTTCAAGAAAGTTGCCGTCCGCCCGAGCCCTGTGCTGACGATGTGAACCATATGAAACGAGGCGCGGGTCTTCTCCGTGAGGTCTAGCAGCTCTTTTAACCCGCTCAGATCGTTTCGATCATCGGGCATGCGTATGTGAATAAAGAGCGGCACTCGCCGCGCGGCTGCGAGTTTGAAAAGCGATTCCAGCTCCCGAGCGTTCACGCCGCGCGAGACGTAATCGAGCCCTATGCCGATGCCGAGCGCCCCGTCATCGAGAGCTTTCGTCAGATAGCCCAGCATCTCTTTTAACTCGGTATCGTTCAGTTGCTCGTGATTGGCTTTAACCCGGTCGCCCCGTTTGACCAGGATCCGCGCGGCTGTATGTCCGGCGGAGTACCCATAGTTGATCAGCGATTTGCCGTCGCGCTGGCGCAGGGCGTCGAGCGGGTAGGCGCCGATCTCCAGTTCGAGCGCCGTCGTCACGCCATCTCGGACCTGATAAGTCTGCCCGAAATTGTTCTGCCCATGCGCGTGCAGATCGATAAAGCCCGGCGCGACGACCAGCCCCGCCACAACCTGCTCCTTCCCGCTCAGAGGGCTTTTCGAAATCGCGGCAATGCGCCCGTTGAGGATGCCCACATTGCGCACGGCGTCGAGACGGGTTGCCGGGTCGATGACGCGCCCGCCGGAGAGAACGATGTCATAGACGGGCGGTGCCGTTTCCGCTTGTGGGAAGCAGATCGCTAACAGAACGATTACAATAAGTGTCGCAAAAGCGAATCGAGGATAGAGGCGAATCCGCCCGTTGCTGCCGAAAGATGAACGGCGTGTACCGAACATTTTCTCTTCTCCTTTACTCTTTGCTATGTCTGTTCACACCCCTCTTTATCATCTCCCGCGTCGAAAACGTAGCGAGAGCCTGCCTGACCCGATGCGAATTAGAGGTGATCGCGCAGGCAGGCCCTCGCATCCGGTTGAGGAGGGGCCGGTCATCCTTCCGCGGTTTCGGTTAGAACTGCACCCTGGCGCCCAGTTGGATCGTGCGCGGGCGATAGACCTCATTGATCAACTGGTTGGTGATGACGCCGAAGCTGCTTCCGTCATTGAGATTGAGCGTCGGGTCCGCAAAGTTCACGTGATTGAAGATGTTGAAGAAATCCGCCGTGAACCGGAACTCGACCTGCTCGGTGATCCTGGTCGATTTGCCTATCGACATGTCGAGCTGCCAGCGCGGCAGGCCGCGCAACACGCCGCGACCCTGCCGAAAATCGGTTGCCAGGTTGATGGGTCGGAAGCTGCTGAAGACCTGTTCCGGGTTGCCGAACAGGTTCAACCCCGACCCTTGATTGGCCGGGTCGCCGGCCGTGCCGATGCCGTTCGATCCTCTCACGCCGCTGTGCGTGCTGTTGTCGCCGGGCAGTCTCGAAGTGGGGATCGCCCCCGTGCCGGTGCCGAAGATCACACCGGCCCCGTACACCTGGAACCCCTGGACGACTGTCAGAGGCAACCCACTCGAGGCCTGGAAGATGCCGGAGACGTACCATCCGCCGATCAGCTTATCCACCCAGTTGCCCGCGGCGAAACGGCGACCGTTGCCGAAGGGAAGGTCATAGACGCCGTTGGCATTGATGAGATGGCGGAAGTCGAAATCCGACGGGCCATAGTCGATGTCCCCATCAAAGCTGCTCGAAAACTGCGATACAAAGTTCTGTATCTGGCCGATCTGATCGAGCGACTTGCCATACGTGTAGTTGAAATCCAGAGTCAGGCCATAGGAGTGCCGCTTGCGCAGCGTTAAGACGAAGGCGTTGTAGTTCGACCGGCCGAGGCTCGTGCGCACGAACAGGTCGAGCGATTGCAGGTTGTTGTATGGCCCGTTGGCTGCCGGCAGGCCGAGCAGCGGCAGCAAGTCTATGCCGGTGTTCCAGAGGTTATTGATGTTGCCGACGACGAAATCTCCGGCAAAAACATTGGCAAGAAATGCCGTCGCGCCGGTGAATAACTGATTCTCGAACCACGGCTGCGGGCTGACCGCGCTCCCGGCGCGCAAGGCCCCCGCAACCGCGTCAAAGGCTTGCGCAAAGGTCTGGCCCGATTGCTTGTCCAGATGGTAGATAGGCGCAGAGTTGAGGTTGACGTTCTGGAAGAGGTTGCGCGCAAAACGCCCGACATAGCCGACTTCGAGTAAGAACCTGCCCGGCAGCTCGCGCTGGATCGTCAGATTGACCGCATGGTTGTAGGGGTCATCGATCCCCGGGTCCACAGTGAAGGAGAGAATCTCGCCGAAAGGCACACCGGGCACAACCGGAGAGGTGGCCGGGAAGTTCGGAGGTACGGGTATCGGTCCATCAACGCCCGCGCGGAAGGGTTGTCCGCCAGGGCCTGTGGGCCTGTTCGTAAGTGTCTGGGCGAAGCCGACGCCGAGCATCGGCACAATGACGCTCTGCACCGTGTTCGAGCGGTCATAAAGCAGCGAGTAGCCGGCGCGGATGACCGTTCGCCGTTCGCCGAATACCGTGCCGAGCCACCCGCCGCTAAACGACGGCTCCCAGGCGACGGAAAGGCGCGGCGAAAAGTTCTTGCGATTGACGCGGAAAACGCCATCCTGCGAATCCAACTCCTTGATCGGGGTGTAGGCGATGTCCGGGTTGAAGATCTCGCCCCTCGCCGCCGCCTCCGCTTTCATGCGAAGATATTCGCGCGTCTCGATCAGCTCGCCACTGTCCCGGTAAGTCAGCACCGTCTGGCGATCAAACTCATCCTTCGGCGGCGTGTGCCATTGATACTGTAACCCGAAAGAGAGGGTGATCGAGGGTCGTACCTTCCATATATCGGCGAAATAGAACTCCCAGTGGTTGAGCGTCGCGTCGTTGATGAGCCCTGTGCCGATGGGGGTCGGTTGGAGGTCGGCATCGCGCACTGCCAGATACCCTACCGAGTCCACGATGCCGAGCAGGGTTTTGTAATACTGGTTGTACCGCGCGATGTCCGCGGGGTTGAGGTTGGCCGGTCGCTCCGCGGGCGTAACCGGCACGCCGCCGGCCGACCCGATGTCGGCGACGGGCGAAGCGACCGAGCCGATCACTTTGTCGTCGCGGTAGTGGAAGGTCTTGATGTGGCGCAGCGTGCCGCCGAACTGGAACGTGTGCGAGCCTCTCGACCAGGTAGCATTGTCTATGAACTGCGTGCTGCCGCCGCTGAGCGTTTGTTCGCGCGCCCGTTGTGTGTCGACGTCAACATGTTCGTCCAGCAGGGCAAGGGCCGGATTGAAGTCGAAGGTCGATGGGGCCAGGTTGACCGCTATGTTGAACCCTCCCCTGCCGATCGGTGAGGCTCTCTCTAAAATGAAATTATCAAAGGCATGGCCGATGCGAATCTCGTTAACCAGGTTGGGCCGAATCACCCCGATCAGCCCGAAGGTCAGATTCTTCGGCCGTTGAGCGATCTGGTCAGCTCCTTTCACCTCTATGAGGTCTGCTTGCCCCGGAGCGGGGGTGGTCTGGATGTCGCGGTAGAGCGCGCCTTTCGCCTCGAACGACCATTTCTGATTTATCTGATAGTCGAGCCTGAGCACGCCATAATCGTCTTCGAGGGTTGAAGGCAGGTTCGCCGTGAACCCGGCCGTGTTGAGCCCGTCACCGAACCCGCTGAAATTGTTTGGCAGCGGCAGAGCCCTGAGGTACTCAAGAATTGCCGGACTTGCGCCGAGGCCGCGCGGGTCGAACGTCCTCGGATTGATATTGAGGATGTTGCCCGAAGTGTCACGGAACCTCAGTATTCCCTCGCGAAAACTCTGTGTAGGCACGACCCGGGTGACCTGTAAGGTGCCTGGGACGCGGCGGCCCTCATAGTTTGTGAAGAAGAAGAGTTTATCCGGCCAAACGGGGCCGCCCACAGAGAACCCGAAGCGATTATCGATGAGCGGCGGCCTTGGCAGCCCCAGCCGGTTGTTCGTCCACGAATTGGCGTTGAGATTGTCGTTCTGGTGGTATTCGTAAGCCGAGCCGTGAAAAGCGCTGGTCCCGCGTTTGGTGACAAGCACCACCTGCGCCCCCGCCGACCGCCCGAAAGAGGCATTCGGATTGGCGACCGTTACTCGAAACTCTTCGACCGATTCCGTGGGCGTAGGCACGACGGTCGCAAACCCCCCACGGAACCCCACGTTGTCCGTCACGTCGATCCCATCGAGGGTGTAGGTGTTTTGATCGAAGCGCGACCCGGCCGTCTCCCCGCCGGGGGTCGTCAGCGGCTGGAGCCGCAGAAGTTCTGTCACCTGGCGCTGCTGGGTTGGCAGGCGCGTGATGCGGTCCTGTTCGATGACATTGCCGATCGAAGAGTCTTCTTTCTGCAACTGGATTTCACCCGTCGCGGTCACCGTAATCTGCTCCCCGACGCCGCCCGGTTGCAGCGTGATGTCTACGGTCGCCGCCTTGGAGATCTCTGCTTTGACATCGGCGACGACCGTGGTGCGAAAGCCTTGCGCGGTGGCCGTCATATCGTAAAGCCCCGGGTCGACCGCGGCGAAAACATAAAGCCCCTGGTCATTGGTGGCGTCTGTCCTCTCCTGTTTGGTCGCCTTGTTGATCAGCTTGACAGTCGCGCCTGAGACGACCGCGCCCTGGGCGTCTGTCACAACACCTGAAATCTTTGCGGTCGCTGCGGTCTGTGTGAAAGCACTCGACGGTAGCGATGTAAAGATCAGGAGATAGATTAAGAAGCGAGCGGTTTTCATAGTTTTTCTCCTTTGACTTTCTTATCAGGATCCGCGCAATACCACATCCGTCATCTGGGCCGCTTTTGGGTATGCGCGTTCGCTCGACCGCTATGGATCGCCCCTCAACCCCCGCGCGGCATCGCGCCTGTGCCGCAGGGTGCGGAGGAGATGGGTGACTCGCAGGCTGGGTGTCTCAATACAGGAGTCTGACAGAGCCTGCCCCGATGTATGAGTCCGAAAGAACCGCTGAGATGAATGAGAAGGTAATTCCGGGCGATCATGGCGTGCTGCCTTTGATCCAGCGATTGAACCAGTTCAGGTTCCGGCTCAACATATCCCTCTGGAGCCTGGGCTCCATTATTAAATGCCCCTGTCGGGGATAGACCGCGAACTCGACGGGCACGTTGCTCATCTTTATGGCCACGTAAAGCTCCTGTCCCTGTGACAGAGGCACGCGATCATCCGCCTCGCCGTGTTGTATCAGGGTCGGCGTCTTGATGTTTTTCGCATGGAACATGGCCGAGTGTTTCTGATAGATGGCGATGTCGTTCCAGGGCTTCGCCCCAAAGTATCTGTCTAAGAATTCCGGGATGTCGGTCGTGCCATACATGCTGTAGAGATTCGTCACGGCCGCGCCTACCGATGCTGCTTTGAAGCGCGCGGTCTGGGTGATAGTCCACGATGTCATGTAGCCGCCATAACTCCAGCCCATAATGCCGAGTCTTTCAGGGTCGGCGATGCCGCGCGCGATCAGGTAATCGATCCCCGACATAATGTCGTTATAATCGCCGAAGCCCCAGTCTTTGACGTTTGCCTGACGAAACTTCTCGCCGTAACCGCCGCTGCCTCGCGGATTCGCGCAGAGGATCGCATAACCCTGACCTGCCATCGCCTGCAACGGATACGGCTCGGCCTGTAACGGTATCGGCGCCGAACCGAGCTGCGGAGTAAAGGAGAGCGTGAATACCCCCGGCGGACCGCCATGCACGTAAGTCAGCAGCCGATACCTTTTCCCTGCTTCGTAGCCGACAGGTTTCGTCAGCAGACCCTCGATCTCCATCCCGTCTTTGCTCCTCCAGCGAATCACTTCGACCTGGCCGAGCGCAAGCTCTGCGAGTTGCGGGTTCGTCGTCGTAAGCCTTACGGGATTAAAACTCGCAACCGGAGATACCCAGACCTCATTAGGCATCTCGGGACTCTGCGCCAGGAATGCGAATCGAGAGGAATCTTTTGTGAAGCTGAACCCGCCATAGACCTTCTCGCCCCTGGTGATGGCTTTCACTTCGCTCGTATCAATCGCGAGGGAAAGAATCTGGGCAGTGACTTTCTGGTAGGCGGCAAAGAATAATGCCTTGCTATCGGACGACCACGTGAAAGCGGCCGGGCTTTCATCGAAGCCCCTGCTGAGGTTGCGCGGCGCGCCGCCCGAAGCCGCCACGACACAAAGATAGGTGTTCGCGATCCAGTCGAGCCTGCCGTCACCCGAAGTGAAGGCTATACTCGACCCGTCGGGAGACCACTGAGGCGAGCTGTCTGCCCCATCGCGCTCGACCAGCTTTCTGACCTTTAGGTCTCTAACAGATACGACGGAGAGGTCGCTTTTGTATGAGTCCGTCACCTTCGGGGTCGGCTGATGCGCGAAGACTATCTGCTCGCAATCGGGCGACCAGGAAAGGCTGCTCACATTGAAATCGCCTTTAGTGACCTGCCTCGCTTCTTTGTCATCAAGCCCGATGACATAGACATGCGCATTCTTGAACTTCTGGTCGATGAGCTTTGTGTCATCGCGCTCTTTTTGCTTCTTCTCCTCCTCATCGGTTGTCGGGTCCGAAGAGAGATAGGCGATCTTCCTTCCGTCCGCCGACCAGGCGAACGATTGCACGCCGGATTTGGCGTCGGTGAGTTTGGCCGCTTCGCCACCAGCGGGGCGAATCAACCAGACCTGCGGCTTGCCGCCTTCACGATCAGATAGGAAAGCGATCTGCTTTCCGTCGGGCGACCAGCGCGGCGTGTCATCCCGCATCCCGGAACCATTCGTGAGTTTTACCGGCACCCCGCCCCTGGAATCGACCAGCCACACATCCGTGTTGTAGGTACTTGCGGTCAGGTCGGGCTCGCCCACCACGTAGAGAACTTGAGAGCCGTCCGGCGCTATCTGGGTCTCGAAGATGCTCTTGATCTTCATGATGTCATCGACTGTAACGCCCCTCTTTTTCTGAGCGAGGGTGATTTGCGCGAGCAGGAGCGCTGCTAATGACAGCAATACTGCTTTTCGGATGACCTTTTTCATCTTGCCTCTCTTCGTCAGTGAGGGGAACGTCATTTGATCCTCTTCGCCGGGATTCTCTGTCCGCCTTGAAAAAGGATCAGGCTCATCGCTTTGCCCGATGCGTCGACCACAAATTCAATCTCAGCATTCACAACGGCGACGTGAAACCTGGTGCTCGATTGCGGGACTAGCTCGACTTTCGG
>DASTET010000469.1:0-4866 GCA_035709445.1 Blastocatellia bacterium
CATCAGCAGCCTGCACGTCTTCGACCTGCTCGCAGGACGATGAGCGACGAGAAGCAAGATAGAGGGGACCGAACAAGAGGGGACAGAGTAGTCTAATGATGTCGAGAAGCCGTTCGCGCACTCTATCGCTCATGCTCTTTGAAACCCATCTGACAACTTTGTGCGGCATAGCATCTCTTTACATAAGGTTCGGACCCGAAGCTGCCGTAGTCTTCTTCGAGCGGCAGGGTTGGATGAAGATACTGCTAGTGACGGCGGTCGTGCAGGCGTGCTTCTACATGTTCGACCTCTACGACCTTCGCCTCGTCAAGAACCGGCTGATGCTCTGCATACGGCTGCTACAGGCAACCGGGCTCGCATCGATAGTGCTGGCCTTCGTCTTTTATGCGCTGCCCGATTTCACTCTCGGCCGCGGCGTCTTTCTTCTGAGCCTGATTCTCATGCTCACATTGATGGCCTGCTGGCGGCTGCTGGCGATCTGGCTGCTCGGCCACCCGAAGCTGGCCGAGCGCGTGCTCATACTCGGCACAGAGCAGCCGGCCATAGAGCTTGCCCGCGAAATCCTCGACCGCCGCACGTACGGTTACGAGGTCGTCGGCTTCGTCGGCAACGATCCTCAACAGGTGGGCCGGAGCCTCATAAATCCCTGTGTCGTCGGGGTCACCGCCGACATCGAGCAGGTAGTGCAGAGGTATCGCCCCGACCGGATCGTGGTCGCGCTCGCTGACCGTCGCGGTCAGTTGCCCATAGACCCGCTCTTGAGGATGAAGCTCAGAGACGATGTGGTCATAGAGGAGCTGGCATCTTTCTACGAGAAGCTCACGGGCCGGATAAGCACCGAGATGCTGAGACCGAGCTGGCTGATCTTTTCAGAGAACTCGCGGAGGATGCGCGTCTACAGGCGCGTGCGCGTGCTTCTCGACATCACGCTGTCGCTGATCGGCCTCATCCTGTCGCTTCCGGTGATGGCGTTGACGGCGATAGCGATAAAGCTCGACTCGGTCGGGCCCGTCTTCTACGTGCAGGAGCGGGTCGGGCTGCACAACAGGAGGTTCAGCATCATCAAGTTTCGCTCGATGCGCACGGACGCCGAGGCCGGGGGTCCGGTCTGGGCAGGCGAGGCGGACCCGCGCGTGACCCGCGTGGGTCGGGTCATTCGCAAGCTTCGCATAGACGAGCTGCCGCAGTTTATCAACGTCATTCGCGGCGAGATGACCTTCATCGGGCCGCGCCCGGAGCGCCCCGAGTTTGTAGAGTGGCTGGAGCAAGAGATCCCTTACTACTCGCAAAGGAACCTTGTAAAACCGGGCCTTACGGGCTGGGCGCAAGTCTCTTATCCGTATGGCGCTTCGGTCGAGGACGCCATGCAAAAGTTAGAGTTCGACCTCTACTACATAAAGAACCAGTCGCCCGTTCTGGACGCCATCATAATCTTCGAGACGATCCGGATAGTCCTTTTCGGCAGGGGCGCGCGGTGAAGTTCAGGAGGGCTTATGAGAATAGGCAACAGGCTTTTGAGATCGGTTTTTGTCGTTTTGATGGCGGCGATGGTATCGCTCGTCAGCAGCGGGGCCACGGCTCAGACCGCGCAGAACGGCGGCGGCACGGTCGCCGTGGCAGTCGACGAAAACGAGGACCAGTATTTCAAGACCATCTACCGCCATTTCTTTGAAACCTACAAGCTCGGCCCCGAAGACGAACTGGCTATACGGGTACTTGGCCAGCCGGATTACTCGGTCGAAAAGGCGAGGGTCTCGCCCGTCGGGCGCATCTATCACCCTCTGCTCGGCGACGTCGAAGTAGTGGGGCTCACCGTCGACCGGCTTACGAACAAGCTGCGGACCGAGCTTGGCGAGTACATCATAGACCCGAAGGTCAGCGTGTCGCTGCTTGAGGCCAGGAGCGCAAAGATCGGCGTCCTCGGCGATGTCAACAGTCCCGGCATAGTCGTGATGGATAGACCGATGACGCTGCTCGATGCGATTTCGGCGGCGGGCGGCGTGACCGACCGCGGCAGCAAGAGCAACATCACGGTCCACCGCAAACGAGGCGGGGATCGAATCTACAAATTGAAACTCGACCTCAAGAAAGTGCTCGACGGCAAGGCCGGCCCCGAGGAGAACATCACCCTGGCGGCCGGGGATACGGTGATCGTCCACGGCAACTGGAAAAAGACCTGGTCGGTCGTCACCTCGATGCTGGGCTTCGGTCGCTTCTTGACATACGTCGCCGGCAGATAGTGACGGCTACACGCGGATAGAGGAGAACGAATGAGCTCTGCCGATCAGCGCATCCCGCTGCTTACGACCACGAGGCCCGTGGCGCGCGGGGAGTCCGTACGCGAAGGCGCAAAAGAATCGGGTGGCGAGCACACCCTCGCCTTTGCCGGGCTGGTGATGTTCACCCTGCTGCTCTACCTGCGCCCCAACGAGATGTTTCCCGGTCTGTTCGGGACGTTCCCGATAATAAAGATCGTAGCCATCCTCGCGCTGGTCACGTACGCGGCTTCAAGGCTCGCCGAGGGGCAGAAGCTCACTTTCTGGCCGCTTGAGCTGAAGATGCTCGGGGCGATCATCCTGCTCGGCCTGATCCACATACCGATTGCGCAGTCGCCTCAGGACAGCTTCGATGTGCTCACGGACAACCTGCTCAAGATCGTCTGCATATTCGTGCTGATGATCAACCTGATCGACACGCGGGCCAGGTTACGATTGTTCTTCAAGGTGGTGGTCATCTGTGGCGGCGTGCTCGCCGTCTTTGCCATCCGCAGCTACGTGATGGGGGAATTCGGACTGAAGGGCCCCCGGATATGGGGCGTGGTCGGCGGCATGTTCGGAAACCCAAACGACCTGGCGACGAGCTTTGACCTGCTGCTGCCGCTCGGCGTTTTTCTGGCCCTGACCAGCCGAGGGCCTGCGCGGGCCTTTTACCTTATCGTGTGCGGGCTGCTCGTCACGGGCGTGGTCCTGACCTTCTCGCGCAGCGGCTTTCTCGGTCTGCTCACATTGGCTGCCGTGATGCTGTGGAAGATGGGGCGCGATAGCCGGGCGCTGACTGTGACGGTCTTCATCATATTACTCGGCGTCTTCACGGTCGCCGCGCCGCAAGGGTACTCTGCGCGGCTGCTATCGATGTTTAACATCGAATCGGACCCGACCGGCTCGGCGCAGCTCCGTCGCGACCAGCTCGACCGTGCGTTCGACATGGCTGTGAGCCGCCCCGTCATAGGCGTCGGGCTAGGGAATTACCACATCTACGCTTTGCGAGAGCAGCGGGCGCACAACTCTTACCTTGAGATATCGGCCGAGCTTGGAGTGGCGGGGCTGATCGCTTACCTGATTCTTCTCTTTGCGCCGCTGCGCGCGCTAGCGCGGATAGAGCGTGAGACAACGCAGAAGACCCCGGCGCGCGCCGCAGCAAGGTCTCATCGAGCGGCGCGCTCGACAGACGAAGCTCCGGGCAACCGGGAATACCGGTATATGAGCATATCGCTTCAGGCGTCGCTTGCCGCATATCTCGTGTGCAGCTTTTTCGCGTCGCTTCAGTATCAGTGGTATCTCTATTACCTGATCGCCTACGCCATCGCGCTCGGCAAACTTTATGAAGCTGCCGCGCTCGGCGCGAACCCGGAGGGGGCGGCAAAAGAGAGGCAGAAAGTAAAAGGCGTCGCCTGGAGAAAGAGCCGCCGGCTGGCGGTCCCGCAGGCGGCCGGTGGGGAGTTGCCGTACAGTGACTGAGAGAGGGAGACGACCAGACCATGGGAGCTGAGGCGGTCTTTATTACATCACTCGCGCTGATAGCCTACGCCTACATGGGGTATCCGGCGCTTATCTTCATACTCAGCCGGATATTCGGGCGAGAGCCGCACAGGGCCGATATCGAGCCTGCGGTCTCCGTCATCATCGCCGCCTTTAACGAAGAACGCGACATCGTTCAGAAGATCGAGAACACCCTGGCGCTCGATTACCCGCGCGAGAAGCTTGAGATCATCATCGCGAGCGATTGCTCCACCGACGGCACGGACGAGCTGGTGCGCAGATACCAGGACCGAGGCGTCATCCTCCACAAACAGCCGGCCCGGCTCGGCAAGACCGTGGCGCAGAACTGCGCCGTACGAATATCGACGGGCGAGGTACTTGTCTTCTCCGACGCGACGACGATGTACGAGCCGGACGCGATTCGCAAGATCGTCCGCAGCTTTGCCGACCCGGAAGTCGGGTGCGTCGCGGGCCAGTTGTCATACGTGGACCGCTCGCGGACGGCTGTGGGGCGCGGCTGCCGGTCCTACTGGGGATACGAAAAATTCATAAAGCAGAGCGAGAGCAGGATGGGGTCGCTCATAGGGGTGAGCGGCTGCCTGTACGCCGTCAGACGCAGCAGCTACGCGAAGCTCGCGGGCGATATGAGCAGCGACTTTGTGATCGCGACAGAGATTCACTTGCTCGGGCTGAGGACGGTCTACGAGGCGGAGGCCATAGCGACCGAAGATACAAACAAGCGCGGGCGGGACGAATTCCGGATGCGAGTTCGCGTGATCGAGCAGACGATGACCGCGCTGCGCCGTTACCGCGAAGTGCTCGACATCGGAAGACACGGCATGTTCGCCTTTCAGATGCTATCGCACAAGGTGCTCCGCTACGGGGTCGCCCCGCTCATGCTGGTCGCGCTGGCCTCGAACATCTTCCTGATAAATTCATCGGATTTCTATCACCTGACCTTCATGGGACAGGTGGTCAGCTATTCGGCGGCGCTAGTCGGATGGATATGCGAGCGCGTCGGGCTAAGGCTCCGGCTCCTCGGCCTTCCTTACTACTTCGTGCTCGCCAACGCCGCCGTGCTGGCCGCGCTCGACAAGTTCTTTCGGGG
>DASTET010000470.1:0-5371 GCA_035709445.1 Blastocatellia bacterium
GGGTGAACCGGCTGTGCTCCGCGCCCTGGTAAGTGAACATCGCAAGGCCGAGCTGCTTTATGCGCCTGAGCCTCTGGAACTCAGCCGAATCGATGAGGTCGACTATCAGCCGGTCATCCGCAACGGACTCGTCCAGCGAGATGATGTTATGCAAAGGGTCTCTATAATTTCGCTGAGGCAATTTCAACCTCTGCACAATAAAAAGCTTCTCTACGCCTGCTGATATTATCACAACACAAACACGGCAGGCATCTTGCGCGGCGCAGGAAGCCGGTTGCGCCGGGCCGAACTTCCGATATAATCTGCTGGCTAATCAGGCTATATCAGGAGGAATCGCGTCATGGCTTATACGTATGAAGAAATGAGGCGTAAGACCGTGGCTCAGCTTCGTGACATCGCCAGGGATATCGACCACGATGCTGTCCAGGGATACACTCAGATGAACAAAGAACATCTGCTCGCGGCAATCTGCAAAGCCCTCAATATAGACATGCACGAGCACCACAAGGTTGTCGGTCTCAACAAGTCAGAGATAAAGGCCCATATCAAGCAGCTCAAGGAGAAGCGAGACGCGGCAATAGCAGCTCGCGACCATGCCCAGCTCAAGACGGTGCGGCGCAGAATGCATCGCTTGAAGCGAATGATCCATAAAGCCACGGTCTGATGCTGCTGCCGTTTCGCGCTGTCAGTTCCCTTTCCGCCAAAAGTTATCGCTGCCGCATAAGTTGAACGCCGCCCGCGCGCAGGATTTGCCGCGGGCCGGGCCGACCACATCTTCATCGAAAATCTCTTTCGGAAGTTGACAGGGATGAAAATTAGAATTATTCTAATTTTTAGTTATGGCTGTACGAGAAAAGAAGCGTATCAAGCAGGCTCAAGACGAGGTCCAGGGGCTGACCCGTCAGCGCGAGGTAGTACTTCAGGTGGTGCGCGAGAGCCAGGGCCATCTGACGGCGGCCGAGGTCTTCGAGGCTGCGCGAAAGCGGCTGCCGACGATCAGCCAGGCGACTGTCTATAATTCGCTACGATACCTGAAGGAAGCAGGGCTGCTCAGCGAGATCACCTTCGGAAACGCGGCAAGCCGGTACGATTGTGAGACCTCCCGCCATGATCACGCGATCTGCACGAGGTGTGGAATGCTGGTCGATTTCGATCTGCCGGAGACGATAGAGCTTATGCGAGCTGCCGCGCGAAAATCGAGGTTCAAACCCGAATCTATTCGTCTTACGTTACTGGGGCTTTGCCCGAACTGTCGCTCGGATTAGCGATCCCGCGCGATGAGCGGTTTTATTCGGATCATATTTGCGCGCTTATAAGATAGCGTGCGCAATCTTAGTAGATATACTTCAAGAAACTCAGGAGGAAATATGTCATCAGTTGCAACAGCAATCGAGAGCGCCATGGTGGGGCAGCCCGCCCCGGATTTTGATATGGCCTCAACGAGGAACATGGAAAAACTCAACGAGAACATCAAGCTGTCGGATTACAGGGGCAGGTGGCTGGTTCTTCTCTTTTACCCGCTGGATTTCACGTTCGTCTGCCCGACCGAGCTGACCACTTTCAGCGACCGCTACGAAGACTTCGAAGGGATTGGCGCCGATGTGTTAGGCGTTTCGACCGACTCGGTTTATTCGCACCGCGCGTGGCTTAATACCCCGCGAGACAAGGGCGGCGTCGAAGGACTGCGTTATCCGCTCGCGTCGGACGCCACAAAGACGGTTTCACGCAACTACGGCGTGTTGATCGAAGATAAGGGCATAGCGCTTCGAGGATTGTTCGTCATCGATCCCGAAGGCATACTGCGCTACAAGGTCGTTCATGACCTCAACGTGGGGCGCTCTGCCGAGGAGACGTTGCGCGTTATCCAGGCGCTGCAAACAGGCGGGCTCTGCCAGGCCGAGTGGAGACCGGGCCAGGAGACGCTGAAAGCGTAGGGAACAGTCTAGCGCGTCTGGCGAGTCGTGAGTCTAGCGCGTCCCGTTCTTGACGGTGCTGTCTACATTGCAATATCTGGTTTTAGCGATGTCTGTCTTTAAAGCGACGCGCCAGACGCGCCAGACGCGCTAGACTTTATAAAGAGGTAAATCATGCCGATGAGAATCGGGACCGAGATGCCCTCGCTTGAGGGTGCGACCGAGTGGATCACTGCATCTGCGGAAGAGGCGCTTGCAGAGGCAAAGGGACGGCCCACGCTGATCCATTTCTGGTCCGTCAGTTGCGGGATATGCAAAGACAACATGCCCCGCGTATCCGAATGGCGCGACAAGTACAAAGATGATGGGTTACGCGTCATCGCCGTTCACATGCCGCGCTACCCGGCGGATCTGGATGTCGCCGCCGTGAGGGAAGCGGTCGCAAAACACAACATAACAGAACCGTGCGCTGTGGATAATGACCACAAGCTGCGAGATGCGTTTCATAACGAGCAAGGGTTCGTGCCCGCCTACTACCTTTTCGACGGGCAGGGAAAGCTTCGCAGCTTTGCGGCGGGCGAACGGGGGCTGGACATGCTCTTTTCGGCGATGAATCGTGTGCTACAGGCGGCTAAAGAAGCAGCTCGATAAATGTTCTCTCGCGATCAGTCGTTTGCTGAATCAAGGCGGCCAGTATCTCAGGCCGCCTTTTCGTTTACCAAAGTCGCGCCGCCGAAGTCCCCTCGAAGGGGCTGAGGCGGCTGTAGATTTGCGTCACAATTGGCATTAGATAGCTCAAAGCTGTATAAGGTCGCGGTGAGCCTGAAAAACTACAAATCAAACAAGAACGTCATGTACTCAAATAAGTACCACGTTGTCTGGACTCCGAAGTATCGTCGCTCTGTTTTGCGGAATGACATTGCCACAAGGCTTGAAGAAATCCTGCGCGATGTATGCAAGCAACTTGAAGCCGAGATAATTGCATTAGAGATAATGCCCGACCACGTTCATCTTCTTGTGGAAGTTGACCCGCAGTTTGGCGTTCATCGGCTGGTGAAAAGATTGAAGGGCGTATCTTCAAGATTGCTGCGCCAGGAGTTTCCCTTCTTGCGTTCGTCTCTGCCGACGCTGTGGACAAATTCGGTCTTCTATTCAACGGTAGGCGGTGCGCCATTGTCGGTGATAAAGCAATATGTCGAGAACCAAAAAGACGTTTAAGTATCGGCTCTATCCGACGAAAAGACAGGCTGCTATTCTCGACGGGCAGCTTGCCCTTTGCTGCGAATTGTATAACGCGGCCTTGCAGGAGCGACGCGATGCCTGGCGCATCAGTCACAAGAGCATTAACTTTGCTTCTCAATCCGCACAGCTTGTCGAAATTAAAGAAGTCCGCCCTGAGCTTAAGCTCGTCTATTCGCAAGTCCTGCAAGATACGCTGCACCGAGTTGATAAGACGTTCAAAGCCTTCTTCGGTCGTGTGAAGCGAAAAGCAAAGGCAGGTTTTCCACGTTTTCGCTCGCGCTCTCGTTATGACAGTATCACCTATCCGCAGCTTGGCTTTTGGGTTCAAGATTCTAAATTGCACTTGTCGAAAATAGGCCGTGTGAAAATCAAACTCCACCGCCCGCTTGAAGGGAAAATCAAAACGCTGACCGTCAAGCGCGAAGCCGGACATTGGTTCGCATGTTTCTCTGTTGAATGTGTCGCTGAACCATTGCCGGTGTCCCTTGAATCGATCGGTATAGATGTAGGACTCACGACTTTTGCGACGTTGAGCGATGGCGTTGAAATAGAGAATCCGCGTCACTACCCTATAGCGCAAAGCAAACTTCGTAAAGCACAGCGCAAAGTAGCAAGACGAAAGAAAGGCTCGAATCGCAGACGTAAAGCCATTGAGCTTTTGCAACGCGCCCACGCACATATTCGCAATCAAAGAAGCGACTTTCACCACAAAATCAGCGAGTGGATTGTTGCCAACTACGGCTTGATAGCCGTAGAAGATTTGAACCTCAAAGGCATGGCAAGCGGAATGCTTGCGAAGTCTGTCAGTGATGCCGGATGGGGAATGTTGCTTGATAAGATAGCCTACAAAGCTGCAAACGCTGGTCGCGCTTTCTTTCGAGTGAACCCTAACGGCACAACCCAGACATGTAGCGGCTGTGGCTCTCTTGTTTCTAAAAATTTGAGTCAACGGGTGCATCAATGTCCTACCTGCAATCTAACCATCGGGCGTGATGAGAATGCCGCTATCAACATTTTAGGGCGGGGACTCCGCCTTCAAAGCGCAACGTGTAGCACTAGCTAGAGCGTGCTTTGAGAAGCCCCTGGCTTTAGCTATGGGGAGTAGTCACAGTATCAGCATCGCATCGCCATAGCTGTAGAAGCGATACTCTTCTTTTATAGCGTGGCTGTAGGCTTCGAGGATGAGGTCGCGCCCTGCGAGCGCCGATACGAGCATAAGCAGCGACGATCTCGGCAGGTGAAAGTTCGTGATAAGCCCGCTTACCACTCTGAAAACACAACCCGGATAGATGAACAGATCGGTCGTGGCCGTTCCAGGAGTTATCAGGTGATCGCCTTGGGTCTGTCTCCGCGCTGAAGCTTCGAGAGCGCGGGTCGTGGTTGTCCCTACAGCGATAATGCGCCGCTTGTCCCTGATCGCCTGGTTTATCTGGCGGGCGGCCTCTTCGCTTACCGTGTAAGCCTCAGGCTCTACTTTGTGGTCTTCAACCCGTTCGACCCGGACCGGCTGAAACGTCCCGTACCCGACGTGCAGCGTGATCTGCGCTATCTCGGCGCCGCGAGACCTGAGATGATCGAGCAGTTCCGGTGTGAAATGTAGCCCGGCGGTCGGAGCGGCCACCGCGCCCCGCTCTCTGGCGAAGACGGTTTGATAGCGTTCGGCGTCGAGCCGGTCCTCTTCATCTCGCTTGATATAGGGAGGGAGGGGCGTACGGCCTATTCGATCTACGATCTCATCGAAATCGCCTTCAGACTCGAATCTAACTATACGGCGTCCCGCCTCACGCCACTCCAGGACTTCGGCCTGAAGCTTGCCCCGCGCAAACTCGACTCTTGCTCCGGGCAGAAGCGAGCGGCCCGGTCGCACCAGAGTCTCCCACACAAGCGGCTCGATCTGTCGGACGAGAAAGATTTCAACCCGTCCGCCGAGAACGGTCTCTCCTCGTGTGGTGGTCCTCAACCTTTTGCCGATGAGCCGCGCCGGGAATACCCGCGTGTTGTTCAGAACAAGAAGGTCGCCGCTCGAAAGAAAATCGGGCAGGCTGGAAAATATCGTGTCGGTGATCTCCCCGCGCAAGCGGTCGATCACAAGCAGCCGCGAGTGGTCGCGCCGGTCAACAGGCTCTTGCGCGATCAATCGTTCGGGCAGATCGTAATCAAACTCGGAAACAAGCATACTTTGAAAGTCTGGCGAGTCTGGCGAGTCTGGCGCGTCG
>DASTET010000471.1:0-4163 GCA_035709445.1 Blastocatellia bacterium
AACCTCAGCCCTGCTTCGCCCCCGTTCCCGCGAGCGACAAAGTCTCGAAGCTGGTCGAGCGAGTCCAGGTTCATGCGAATCCGCCGGTTCAAAAGGAAATCGAAATCGGCCGCGTTGAGATTCGTTCCGCTGTATATGACCCTGTGCGGCGCGATGCCTGCCGCAAGCGCCGCGTGCGCGTCTCCCGGCGTATTGGCATGGACCCCGGCCCCCATCTCATAAAGCAGTCGCACGATGTAGGCATTCTTGTTGCAGACTATGGCGTAATGAAAACCGGCGGCCTCGTAAGGAAATGCGGAGCGAAATTCATTGAACGCCCGCCGGATCACATCTGCTTCATAGACATAGAGCGGGCTGCCGAATCGCGCGAGAAGATCGGCGGCGGTCTCTGCTCCAAGCGTCGAGCCTGTTTCATGAAAAGTCTGCATCGTATGATTATGCTCGCCTGTGATAAGAACCGAGAGGTCTTGCTCAGGCCGGGAATCTAACATCGCGTTTTTTTCGAGTCAAGCAACCTCAGGCGCGACGGGGCATTGACAAACCGGCTGCCGGAGATTACAACGGCTGGGCAGAAAGAATTACAAGGGGGCTCTCAGATGAGTGAAAACTACTCCATCACTTCAGAGATGCGCGGCGATGCGGAGATCTTCGTGTTGCGCGAGGGCGAGAAGGCTTATGCGGAAGTTGCTCCTGCGCTCGGCAACAACTGTTTTGTCTTTCGCGCGGGCGAAGCTGTCCTTGAGCCCGTCGCCTTCGAAGAGTTTAGTAAGAAGCCTTCGAGCTACGGAATCCCGATCCTTTTCCCCTTCCCGAATCGAATCCGCGACGGAGAGTTCACTTTTCGCGGTCGCAAATTCACGGTCACGCCTCCGCGTCACGGGTTCGTGCGCGATAAAGCATGGAAAGTAGTGGCTGCGGGAGCGGCGAACCGGGAAGGCGCGTGGATAAAGTCAGGCATCGATGCTGGCGATTACGCCGACCAGATACTCGGCCAGTTCCCGTTTCCTTTTCGGCTGGAAGTTACATACCGGCTGAAAGACTCTTCGCTCGAAATGACGACCACGGCTCGTAACACGGGCAATGAGGAGATGCCCGCAGGCTACGGCATACACCCGTATTTTCGGCTTCCAGATCAGGGAAGCGTCCAGGTGCCCGCCCGCAAGCGATGGGAGCTTGAAGAGAGCCTGCCTACAGGAAAGCTGGTTGATGTGGAAGGGAGCTACGATCTTCGTGAGCCGAAGAACCTGAGCGGGCTCAGTCTCGACGATATATTCACCGATGCGATTGCGGGCACGGACGGTCAAACCCGGTGCAGGCTCAACGACGATCAGAGCAGGACTCAGGTCATTGTCGAGTTCGACCCAAAAAAGTTCCCTCACGTCGTAGTCTATACGCCGCCCGCGCCGCGTCGCGCGATCTGTATCGAGCCTAATACCTGTCCCACTGACGCATTCAATCTTCGAGAAAGAGGGATCGAAAGCGACGTGCTTGTGCTTCGACCCGGCGGGGAGGTCAGCTTTAAGGTGGCGATATACACCCGTGCGATCCGGTAGCCGCGCAAGAGATACTTGCGCTACTCCGCATCATAAGCCGTCCAGTATCCCTGGACCGGCCCTAGCAGCAGGCCGTTGTCCCACAGCGAGAACTCAGGATCCTCATAGATCGAAAGCCCGGTCGTGAGCGACGGCTCGTCGGCTTCATAATCGTCCCAATCGTAACGGCCCCATCCCAGAAAAATCGCAGTGAACTCTCCTTCAAGCCCGCAATCTTTAAACGTCACCCTGTATCGGTGACCCACCTCCATCGAATCTCTGTCTACATCCTCCAATGTCGGTTCTCCAGTCAAAATACGAACGGCACGAAGAACGCGATGTCTCAGGTTCTTCGTACCGTTCGGATGAAAAAAGCTCAATTACCGGGTCAGCTCGTCCGCGAGCTCCTTAGCATCATAGACTTTGCGGAGCGATTCAATCATTCCACGGACGTCGACGGATACGGCGCGGTTCTGCGTCTCGTCATAAACGAAGTTGCCGACCAGCGATTGTATGTTCCCGTCGAATATCAGCCCGACCAGCTCAGCGTTCTTGTTGAGGACCGGCGATCCGCTGTTCCCGCCGATGATGTCGTTTGTAGAGACGAAGTTGAACGGGGTGCTCAGATTGAGGGCCGATTTCTTATTGACCCACCGTTCGGGCAGCTGATAAGGCGGTTTGTTGCCAAACTTCGCCGCCCGCTCGTAAAGCCCCGCAAAAGTAGTGAAGGGCGCTACCTGTTTGCCGTTCTCCTGATATCCTTTCACCGCCCCGTAGGAAAGCCTCAGCGTGAATGTCGCGTCGGGATAAAGCTTCGTGCCCTCCACGTCGAATAGCGCCCGTGCGATCTTGGCATAACCGGCGCGCTCGCTGCTCTGCACCTCGCCTTCATAGCGTTTGCGTAAGGCGCGCGACTTCTCATCGATTGCGAGCGCGAGCTGGATCATCGGGTCTTTCGATTCGAGAATCGCCTTCTGCCCGCCGGCGGCAAGCTGCTTGCGATAATCGACGTCCCTGAGCTTTGTGCCCTCGACCAGTTCTGCTGCGCGCGCCTCGGGCGTCTTCCCGTCGAGGACCTGCTTGACGACCGGATGATCGGCGCCCAGCTCGTCGCGCATGAATGCGAGCGAGTTTGCGAGCTTGAACTTCTCAAAGTCATCATAGAGGGGCGCGGGCGAATAGAGGCTCAATTCGAGCGAAGCCCGGCGGGCGTCCGTGTATTCCGGCAACCGCTCGGCGTTCGGTTTGGCGCTCTCCTCGGCGAGCCGGACCAGCGTCCGCGCAAAGCCGAAAAGATCGGAGTTGAATGCCGTTCCATTTTCCAGAAGCGACAGCTCCCGGAAGTATAAGGGAAGCGCCTTGCGACCTTTTGCAATCGCATCCCATGCGTCGCCGTATTCTTTCTGTTTCTTCGGATCGGCGGAGACTGAGCGTCGAAGCTCCTGTTCGGCTTTCCGCTTCCTGTCGAGCAGCGATTTATCTTTCAGCCCCTCATACTGGCCCGTGTACGCCTTGAGCGCGTTTTCGATGCTGAGCAAATCTTCGTTCGCGCGGCGGGCCTGCTCTTCGCCCTGCGCGCTGTACCTGTTCAGCGTGTCGCGCAGCCGCGTGAGATACTTCAGCGTGTAAGGGATGCCGGTATCGCGCAGGTACTCAAGATGAGCGACAGTATTCAATCGAGCGGTCGAGCCTGGATGACCTGAAACGAAGACAAGCTCGCCTTCCTTTGCTCCCGCGCTCGACCACTTGAAGTAGTTTTCGATATTTACCGGTTTGCCGTCTTCGTAAACTCGGAAGATCGCCATATCGAGACAGTAGCGAGGGTAGTTGAAATTGTCCGGATCGCCGCCGAAGAATGCTATTTCCGATTCCGGCGCGAAGACCAGCCGCACGTCCGTGTATTTTTTATATCGGTATAGATTGTACTGACCGCCCTGATAGAGCGTCACCACATCCGAGCGCAGCCCCGAAGCTGCGAGCGACTCTTTTTCGATCTCGGCAATCTCTGCGCGGCGCGCGTTATTTGCGTCCGCCGCAGACATATCGGGTTTGACGGCGCGATTAACCCGCCCGGTTACGTCCTCTATGCTTACCAGGACGTTCAGCTCAAGATCGGGAGCTTTCAGCTCCTGATCGCGGGTGCGGGCATAAAACCCTTCTTTGCTCAAGTCCTTCTCAGCCGTGCTCAGCTTCGCCAGTGTGTCCGATGCAACGTGATGATTCGTCAAAACAAGCCCGCCGGCTGATACGAAAGAGCCTGACCCCCCGTTGTTAAACCGCACCGAGCCCGACTGTACCTTTTTAAGCCACGCATCGGTCACTTCAAAGCCATAACGGCGTTTGATCTCGCTGCGGGGTACGTTATTGAAAGGCCACATGCCTTCGTCGGCGCGAGTGAGATCGACGGTCGAGCTTGTTAGAAGCGCGGCGACCAGCGAGCATATCAGCTTATTAAATCTCATAATGATACCTCGGAATATGGAAGTAAAAAGGAGGGCGAGCCGTTGCACATCGCCTCGCCCTCTACCATTCCGCTCACTCTTGGAGAAGAGATGGCAGTACTTTGCTGCCACTCGTATTTTACCAAACTGGCGGGCTCGCGCACTACAAAAAAATCTGATGCAATAAGAT
>DASTET010000472.1:0-2212 GCA_035709445.1 Blastocatellia bacterium
TCTGGAGTTCTTTTATTGCGCGCTCAACGGCCTCGACTCCTGCGCGGCAAAGGTTCTCGCCATCCCCGCAGTCGAGACGGACCCGTACGACGGCACGTCGCCGCACGCCGAGGTGCTCGAACAGCGCGCGCTCGCGCTCTATCGCACTGCGGAAGGCGATGCGCGCATACTGCTCACTTCGCTTCCGGCGCTCGTGGCCCGAACCATCGCGCCCGAACGGTTGAAGTCGTCGAGCATAACGCTCAGGCCCGACGATGAGATGCCGCCCGAGCTGATAGTCGATCTGTTGATTGCGAGCGGCTATGTGCGACAGGAGCCGGTCGGCGCAGTCGGCGAGTTCAGCCTTCGCGGCGGAATACTCGATGTCTTCTCGCCCGCCCACGACGCGCCTCATCGCGTAGAGTTCTTCGGCGACACCGTCGATTCGATACGTGAGTTCGACGCCGACACACAGCGGTCCGTGGGCCGAATAAAAGAGTCGGTCATCGTCCCCATGCGCGAGCTTTCGGTCAGGCGCGAAGAGTTCATGTCATGGGCCGAAGCTGCGCGCGAGCAGTGGACCGATGACAGGTTTCGCCGCGACCTGCGCGTAAGGCTCGCGCACGCCGAGCGCGGCGAGAGCTTCCCCGGCTGGGAATATCTGCTCCCGCTCACACGACCGTTTGAAGCATCGGTGTTCGATTATCTCAAGGACGCCGTCTTTGTTATCGATGAGCCGGTAGATATAGAGAAGCGGGCCGCCGATCTTTATAGCTACCTGTCGGACCGCTACAGCCAGGCCGACGATGCGGGCGAGCTTGTGCTCGCGCCCGACCGGCTCTTTCTCACTAGCGAAGAGCTGCGGGCTAGATTCGAGGACTGCGCCCGCCTCGATCTTCGCCTGCTCGGTCGGTCGGCGGCGAGCGTCGATGATCAATTCAGGATCGATGCGGATTCGGGCAGGCTCTTTCTTTTTACGGTCACCGAGCAGACGCCCGACATCTCGATCATCTCGCAATCGCCCCGCCGCTATCATGGCCGCGTGCAGGACCTCGCCCGCGACCTTCAGCAAGACGCGCAGTACCTCAGACGGACCGCGCTCTTTGCCATGCCGAGTCTCGGCATTGCAGAGCGCGTGAGGGAGATTCTGGCCGAGTACGGCATCACGGCCGAGTTGCTTGCTTCGCTCAACCGGACGGCGCGGGAAGGCGCGCAGCCGCTTGCGACGAACCGCATAGTCACGGTGGGGCGCCTCTCAAACGGGTTCACGCTGCCCGGCGCCGGGCTTTCGGTGCTTGTAGAAAGCGACGTCTTCGGCGACATCGAGCGCGAAGCGGGCCAGCGCGCCGTCTCTCGCCGCGCGCGAAAGCAGCGCAAGGCTTCGGCCTTTCTGTCGGACCTCGGCGACCTCAAGACAGGCGACTACGTCGTGCACGTCGATCACGGGATAGGCCAGTTCCAGGGCCTCAAGCAGATTGCGACCTCGGGCGGCCCGACGGGCAACGTGGCGGCAGGGCTGGAACGCGGCGAGAGCGGCGTGCGCGAGTTCATGCTGCTGACATACGCCGAGGGCGCGAAGCTTTACGTCCCCGTAGAGCGGCTCGATCTGGTGCAGAGATACTCCGCAGGCGAGGGCATGCGGCCTCAGCTCGACCGGCTCGGCGGGCTCGGCTGGCAAAAGACCAAAGCGAGAGTCAAACGGGCGATGCGCGATATGGCCGAAGAACTGTTGAAGCTCTACGCCGAGCGCAAGCTTGTGACCGGTCACGCATACGGCGAAGACACGCCCTGGCAGCAGGAGTTCGAAGACGCTTTTGATTATCAGCTCACCCCGGACCAGGAGACGGCCATCGAAGATGTGAAGGAGGATATGGTGGAGCCGCAGCCTATGGACCGTCTCATCGTGGGCGATGTCGGGTACGGCAAGACGGAAGTGGCCATGAGAGCCGCTTTCAAGGCGGTGATGGAAGGCAAGCAGGTGGCCGTGCTCGCGCCGACCACCGTTCTGGTCTTTCAACACTACAAGACCTTCGAAAAACGATTCAGCGCCTTCCCCGTCCGCGTCGAGATGCTCTCGCGCTTCCGCGCCGCAAAAGAGCAGAAAGAGATAGTGAAGGCGCTCGAAGCGGGCGCCATCGACATAGTCATCGGCACGCACCGGCTGCTGTCGAAGGACATACACTTTAAGGACCTGGGGTTGCTCGTCGTCGATGAGGAACAGCGGTTCGGCGTG
>DASTET010000473.1:0-3715 GCA_035709445.1 Blastocatellia bacterium
CGATGCAGGAATCCCTGAGATCGGCGCCAGGTTGGTAGCCATATATAATATTCCTCCCGATATTGCGATCACTGGTTACGAAGCTTTATGACACGTTTATCCCCTTTGCGTGATTACTGCCGGCTTGCGTAGAATCACGACAACCCGTGCTCGCGCGGGATCTGCATCGCTGGCCCTTCTGGCTGAACCAGTAGCTTCTCAACCGGTATGCCGCTTCGGTACTGTGCAAGCAATGCTTCCGGATCAATCGCCACGCCGATCGGATTGGCGGCAAAGGCCTCGCTTAGCATGTAAGCGTTGGCCTCTTCGACTGTACAGCAGTCCACCTGAAACTCCATTCGATTCCCGTCAGGGTCCTGATAATACAGCGACAGCGCCATCCCGTGATGGATCGGCCAATATGGTGTGATCCCCGCCTGTTTCAACCGCGCGTAGGTCTCAAGCAGATCTCCCAGATTCGCGTAGGTGTAGGCCACATGATTGACACCCGTGTCAGCGCGCTCTCCAACCTGAACGCCGCCGGGCTTGAAGGCAGACATATTGATGAATGCGAAACGATGATGCTCGTCGTCGTAGGTGAGAAAGGCGAGAGCCGGATTCTGATAGACGACCTCCGCCTCGAAGACCTTCTCGTACCAGTCGATCATTTCATCGAAGCGTCTCGTGCTATAGACGACGTGCGCAAATTTTGTGGGTTTTGCCATATTCTTCTCTCCCGAAAAGATGGTTTCTCAGTGAGGTATGCAGGCGGACGAACCTTGTAAGAGCTCATCCGCCTCTTACACTAGTGCTGCGTCAATCGCGGCTTCATCCGTTGCGCCCTCAGGGGTGGAGATGAAATACCTTGTTGATGATCTTCCATTCCCCATCTACCTTGAGAAGCGTAAACAGGTCGGTGAACCGATGGCCTGTCCAGTTGTCGAGCTCCAGCCGCACCATGGCAACCGTGTCGAATATATCGATGCTGGCAATCCGCCCCTCCAGCTCTGTTGCCGGGCCATTCTGGTCATTCCAGTCGAAGAGCTGCTGGATAGGCCCGGCGATCAGATCGGGGCCGATATAGCCAAAGATAGTTGCGTCGGGGTGGAAGGCGGGCTTCATGTCGTCGCCTTGGCCCGACCTGCCGCCGTCGATATAGTGTTGGACCGTCCTGGTAATCGCATCATACTCGCTGAGGCTGGCCGATGCGTTACTGATGATTTTCTGTTCTTTTTGCATAAAGTATTCTCCTTCTTTGTCGGGTCTGCTGTTATTAGTTCAGAGGTCAAATTGTCGAAACCTCAATAATCGCTGCTCGCAGCGCTGGTCAGTTCAAGCTCATCGCGTCCAGCTTGAGCAATGTGTGAAGCAGGACGTTTGCGCCGTTTGTGATGTCTGACGGTTCAGAGTATTCGCGGGGGCTGTGGCTGATGCCGTCACGGCTCGGCACAAAGATCATGCCGATGGGGCAGATGTGCGCGATCTCCTGCGCGTCGTGACCTGCGCCGCTCGGCAGCAGCTTCGTCGTGAGCCCCAATTGACTGGCCGCGTCGTCAATCACGCGGCGAAATCGCGCATCGGTCGGCGCAGGCTGCGATGAGAGGACCTGCTTGAAGTCAAACTTTGTGCCCGTCGCCGCCTCGATCTGGCGGACCTCCGTCTGAATCTTCTCAAAGATCATCTGCACCTTCGCCGCATCCAGATCGCGCAGCCCCAGGGTGGTCGTGACCTTGCCCGGCACGATGTTGAATGCTCCGGGGAAGGCTTGAATCCTGCCGACGGTCCCCACCTGCCGACCGGGGATCGAAGTGACAATGCGGTTGACCGCGTCGATGTATTTCGCCGCCGCAAGCAACGCGTCGCGCCGCTGATTCATAGGCGTGGTGCCCGCGTGATTGGCAAAGCCTTCAACCGTCACATCCCACCAGAAGACGCCAACTATGCCTTCGACCACGCCGATGTTGATTTTCTCCTGATACAGGATGCCGCCCTGTTCTATGTGCAGCTCGACGTAGCCCGCAAGGTCGCCTTTTTTGCGCACGACGCTTGCGAGCCTGTCGGGGTCGCCGCCGATGAGCTTGATGCCTTCGCGTATCGTCTTCTTGCTGTTGGTGACGATGTTCAGCTCTTTTTCCGTGAGTCCCCTGCCGATCGCGGCGCTGCCTATGGTCCCGCCCTCTTCATTTTGAAAGATGACGACCTCCAGCGGATGCCGCAAACGCACGTTGTTTTCCGCCAGCGTCTCGGCGACTTCGATTGCCGCAATCGAGCCCACCTGCCCGTCGTAGCTGCCGCCTGCGGGCACCGAGTCGATGTGCGACCCGATCATCAAAGGCTTGAGCCGAGCATCGCTCCCCGCTCGCCGCCCGATGATATTGCCCGCGGCGTCGATGCTGACCTCCAGCCTGGCCCCTCGCATAAGCTTCATCGCGTACTGGCGGGCTTCGATATCGGCGTCGGAATAGGCGAGGCGATGTGTGCCGCCTTCCGGCGTCTTCCCAAACCGAGCAAGCTCGGCAAGTCGCGCATTGAGTCGTTGCCTGTTAATGCGCAGTTGTGATGAGGCTTGCGGAATCAGTGACGTCAGCGCGGGAACAGAGAACAATAGGTTCAGATTGAATTGTCTGCGATTCATAATCGAGTCCTTTGCGGCTTAATTGCCAGTTTCGAGCTGACGGCGATACTCTTCTGCGTCAAAGCGTCCGCGTGAAGTAGCGATCAGGCCGCCAGCTCCCATCTGCCAGACTTCGCAGCCGCTGATGCGCACCGCGCGGCCAGTCCCGCCCGGCCCGGTATTAGTCCCCGTAAGCGTCCAGTGATAAACCACGCCTTCATCTTCCAGGCGCAGCTCGTCGAGAAAAACCTGCATGTCGGGGAAAGCCGTCATGAAAGCTTGCGCGACTTCCGTAATCGCCGCGCGCCCGACTGCCGGGGACGCATTGTTGACGCTGAGCGAGCCATCTTCCGCATAAAACGACGCCACACGCGCGGCGTCCTGGCTGCACCAGGCAGCGGTGTACGCTTCGGCGAAGCTATGCAAACGAGCTAAGGTTTCCCCTGAATCGGTCATGCTCGATCCTCCTGATCTCAATCTTCCTGTCGCGTTGCAACTGCCGCTTGCGCGATGGCCCTCACCTGGTAAGGGGAAATTCGCGCGTAAAAGTGTTCACAACGATTCTGTCCTTGTTTGGTGGAGCGGAGGGTGCCATAGCGCTTCGGTTTGCTGCAAGAGCGCCACTAATGTACCACAGCGGGTCGATCCGAGCCAGAACGAGGTTCGAGTGCCGGGCCTGCGAGCAGCTATGTTGTGACGGTGACGATAGGGAACAACTGCGGCGCGAAAACGACCAGGACTTTCAATCTGTAGATGTGCTTCAACTAGCAAAGTCAGGGGATGGAGTTTTGCGCGCCATCCCCTGAAGATTTTCGGCATCAATTCAGAATCGCGCCCCGAGCCTGACCAGATGCTGCTCCAACATCTCGAAATCTTCTAACAGCAGGGCGCGCGTCTTCCTGATTTCTTTGATCAAAGCCTCTTCCTGCGTGCCGCCGACCCATAGCTCGATTCCCGCCGGCAGTCTCTGTGCGACCTCCTGCAAATCTCTGAGCCCTGCTCTTGCTCCGTTTGCGCCGATGAATCCCAGGACGACCGCCTGAGGCGCGGTCTTCTGAGCGGCGGCCACAATCTCTGCGGCGGGAAGGTCGGGTCCGAGATAGACGATGCCCAGTCCGCCTC
>DASTET010000474.1:0-2694 GCA_035709445.1 Blastocatellia bacterium
ATCCGAGGAGAGCCTTGTGCCCGCAAAGCTGGACTGGGGGCCGATGCCGGTCCCGCCTGTCCCCGTACCTGGTCACTGATACGAGGTGAGACTATGTCTGAGATGACGCGAAGAGAATGGGGCGGCCTTGCGCTCGCCGGGATCGCCGGCCTGGCGGTCCCCACAAAAAAGATCGATTCGAAATTCAACGGCGTGCTGATAGGGGCGCAGAGTTATAGCTTCCGCGACCGCTCGCTCGACGATCTTATCGCGGCGATGGCCGAGATAGGGATAGGCAGTTGCGAGTTATGGCAGGGGCATATCGAGCCTCGCGGGTCGCGCGAAGAGGTCCGCCAGTGGCGTATGAGCGTGCCGCTCGATCATTTCAAACAGGTGCGCGCGAAGTTCGACCGGGCGGGCGTAGAGCTTTACGCATACAACCTGAGCTTTCGAGACGACTTCACCGACGCCGAGATCGAGCGCGGCTTCGAGATGGCCCGCGCGCTCGGAGTGAGCGTGATGACCGCTTCGTCTAATGTCAGCACCGCGCGGCGCATAGATCAGTTTGCGAAACGATATCGTATGCGCGTCGGCATGCACAATCATTCGAACGTCCGGGACCCGAATGAGTTCGCCACGCCCGATAGCTTCGCGCGCGCAATGGAGGGCGCGTCGAATTACATAGCGATCAATCTCGACATAGGCCATTTCACCGCCGCCAACTTCGACGCCGTCGATTTTCTTAACAAGCACCACGACCGCATAGTCACGCTCCACATAAAAGACCGGCGGCGCGACCAGGGGCCGAACGTCCCCTTCGGCGAGGGCGACACCCCTATCAAACAGGTGCTCGATCTGATGCGGCGAAAGAGATGGAGCTTTCCGGCGAATATTGAATACGAGTACCCCGGCAAGGATACGATAGCGGAGGTCCGCCGCTGCCTCGACTACTGCAAGAAGGCGCTGGGTGTCTGAGATCGAGCCGATTTGGGAGGGAGACATGAGCAACCATGATGGAGCGATAAACGTTAAAGACCTGTTTTCGATAGCTGGAAAGACAGCCCTTGTGACGGGCGGGTCGAGGGGCATCGGCCTGATGATTGCGCGCGGCTACCTTGAGGCGGGCGCAAAGGTCTATATCTCATCGCGCAAGAAAGAGGTGTGCGACCGGACGGCGGCTGAGCTTTCCGAGATCGGCCCCTGCATCTCTATACCCGCCGACCTGTCGACTACCGAAGGGTGCAGACACCTTGCAGACGAGCTGAAGTCGCGAGAGCAGCAGTTACATATCCTTGTCAATAATGCCGGGGCGGCGTGGGGCGCTCCGCTCGAAGAATACCCGGAGGCGGGCTTCGATAAAGTGATGGACACGAACGTCAAGGGCGTCTTCTTTCTCACGCAATACCTGCTGCCGCTTCTTGAGAAAGCGGCGCGCGCCGATGACCCGGCCCGCATCATCAATATCGGCTCGATAGACGGGATCAAAGTCCCCTTCATCGATAACTACGCTTACTCTCCGAGCAAGGCCGCAGTCCACCACCTGACGCGCGTGCTTGCGGTGAAGCTCGGCGAGCGCCGTATAACCGTCAACGCGGTCGCGCCCGGCCCCTTCGAGAGCCAGATGACGAAGTGGCTGCTTGAAACCCACAAGGATAAGATCGAAGCGACCTGCCCGCTCGGACGTATCGGCTCGCCCGCCGATATGGCAGGAGTGGCCATCTATCTCGCTTCACGCGCGGGCGCGTATGTGAACGGCGTGGTGATACCGATCGACGGTGGAATATGCATCAAGTAGAAGCCAGAAGCCAGAAGCCAGAATCTCTTAGCGGGCTTCTTGATAATAGCCTGTGAGCCATTAACTCATATTCTGGCTTCTGGCTTCTGGCTTCTGTTTTTCAGTCTCGATAGGATGTGTCTATTCGGTCGAGCTTGCGGAGCAGTCCGGGCCAGACCAGTTTCCCGCCAAGACCTTTTGTGACGACTTTGGCCTGTTCGGTTATGCCGTCGAGTATCGGTCGCGGAACACTTATAAGCTCTGAGCCGCCCGATTGCGCGAGGAGCTGAATCTCGCAGGACCGCTGCAAGGTGTACATCGCGAGGAATGCTTCGGCCGGCGAGTCGCCTACGGTCAACAGCCCGTGATTTCTGAGGATCAGGTTGTTTTTGTCGCCAAGATCGTCTACGAGCCGGGGCTTTTCATCTTCGTTCAGCGCCAGCCCTTCGTAGTCGTGATAGCCAATTGACGCAAGCGAGAAGAGCGATTGCTGCGATATGGAGAGCAGCCCGTTCTTTTGCGCGGAGACGGCGACGCCTGCGACCGTGTGCAGGTGCATTACGCATAGAGCGTCTTCGCGCGCGGCGTGAATGGCGCTGTGGATTGTAAACCCTGCCGGGTTGATCTGATAGGGCGAATCCATGACTATATTGCCATCGAGATCGACTTTTACAAGGCTCGAAGCTGTGATCTCGTCGAACATCATTCCGTAGGGATTGATCAGGAAATGGTGCTCAGGGCCGGGCACGCGGGCCGAGATGTGGGTGAAGATGAGATCGTCCCAGCCGTAGAGTGCCACCAGTCGATAAGCGGCGGCAAGATCGACGCGGGCCTGCCACTCCTCGGCTGATACTTGCTCGCGGACGGAAACCGGTCTTGCTTGTGACATGGCGCTGATACTCCTTCAATAATATTTATATAGAGCTGTCAGTCGGTGTTTT
>DASTET010000475.1:0-2918 GCA_035709445.1 Blastocatellia bacterium
ATGTGATGGAGATCGTAGAGCGCGAGCGACCCGTAGGCGTGATAGTGCAGTTCGGCGGGCAGACGCCGCTCAACCTTGCGATGAAGCTGCTCGGCGCGGGCGTGCCCGTCATAGGCACTTCTCCCGAGTCGATAGACCTGGCCGAAGATCGCAAGCGGTTCGGAAAGCTTCTGAGGGACCTCCGTATTCCGCAGCCGCCAAACGGGACCGCCACTTCAAATGAAGAGGCGCACGAGGTGGCGTCAGAGATCGGATACCCGGTACTTGTCAGGCCAAGCTACGTGCTCGGCGGGCGCGCGATGCAGGTCGTCTATGATGAAGCCGCGCTGGCAAGCTACATGACGCACGCGGTCGAAGCGTCGCCCGAGCATCCCGTTCTGATCGATTCGTTTCTCGAATACGCATATGAGATAGACGTGGACGCGCTCGCTGACGGCGAGCGGGTCGTGATAGCCGGGATACAGCAGCACATCGAAGAGGCGGGCATACACTCGGGCGACTCGTCCTGCGTGCTGCCGCCTCACGGGGTAAAAGAAGAACACCTCGACGCGATGCGGCGGTACACTCGAGAGCTTGCCCGCGCGCTCAGCGTCGTCGGGCTTATGAACATTCAGTTCGCCATCTCGGACGACACGGTGTATGTGCTTGAGGTCAACCCGCGCGCCTCGCGCACAGTGCCCTTCGTGTCGAAAGCTACGGGCGTCCCGCTCGCTAAGATCGCCGCGAGGTTGATGATCGGCAGAAAGATTTCGGAGTTCAACCTTCCCGATGAGCTTGCGGTAGATCGTTTTTACGTAAAGACCCCGGTCTTCCCGTTCGTGAAATTCCCCGGCGTCGATCCCATCCTCGGTCCTGAGATGCGCTCGACAGGCGAAGTCATGGGGATCGCCGAAGGGTTCGGCGGCGCATTCCTGAAAGCTCAGCTCGGCGCGGGCACAAAGCTTCCGCGAGAAGGGACCGTCTTTATAAGCGTCAACGATAAGGATAAAAGAGGCGTCACGGCTCTCGCCCGCCAGCTTGTAGAGATGGGCTTTCGGCTCGTGGCCACGCGCGGCACTCAGCGAAAGATCGCAAACGCCGGGCTCGAATGCGAGGCCGTCTACAAGGTGAACGAGGGGCGCCCGAACATCGTCGACCTCATAAAGAGCCAGCAGATAAGCCTCGTGATCAACACGCCGCTCGGCCGGGCGTCGTTTTATGACGAGCGGGCCATACGACGCGCGGCGATGCAGTATCAGGTCCCCTGCATCACGACGATGACCGGAGCGGTGGCGACCGTCGCAGCGATCCGCTCGCTGCGCGAAGAGGAGCTTACCGTGCGCAGCCTGCAAGAGTACCACGCGCAGTCCGCGCGGAGGTGAAAGGGGTCCGCCAGTCGGCCAAGGTGCTTCAGAAACGCAGCAACTGGCCAAAGCCGAAGAGCGTCACCCAGAAGTTGATGCCGTCGCTGCAGACCCCGGTGGGGTGGGTATTGACCCCGGTCGAAAAAGAGCCGAGCGGCGCGAGGTCCGTCGCCTTCCACAGCGACACGCTGTGGCCGCCAAAGTTGGTCACAAGGATGCGCTGCCCGTCGAAGGCGGCGGTCCTCGGATCATTCAGCCCGTTGCCGGTAAGCGTCGCCAGCACGAAGGGCACGGTCAGCGGGTTGCCCGCCGAGTCCTTCACCCGCACAACCGTAACCGTGTTGGATAATCGGTTCGGCACCCAGATGTTGGTGCCGTCAAAGACCGGCTGCTGGGGGCCGTCGCCCACCGGGACGGAGGCGGCGATGGATGCGTCGGCGTTGAGTTTCTTTAGCCGGTCGTCGCCAGTATCAGTGATCCAGATGTTCGACCCATCATAGAGGATGCCAAAGGGCGCAAGGAACCCGGCGCTCACCGTCGTTACCCCATTGATCACGACCGAAACGCTGCCGCCCTGGTTGGCCGTCCAGATAGCGGCGCCGTCGAAAGCGAGGCCTTGAGGGAAAGCGCCCAGTTGATCGGTAGTCAGAGTGACGGGCGGACTGCTTCCGGATGTCGCGGGCAAGATGGTGTAGAGCCGCCCTGGGTTGGTGTTGCCCGTGATATGCACCGCCCCTTGCGCCACCAGCACGCCAATAGGATTATCCGCACCGGTCCAGGTCTGTAAGATGCTGCCATCGCTTGCGCGCACCCGCGTCACCGTGCCGCTGCCGAAATTCGCAACCCAGAGGTCTGCGCCGTCCGCCGCCACCAGAAACGGTGCAGTGCCTACGGGGGATTTTGCGTGGGCGTCGAAGTTCGTCGGCGTCCACCACTGCCTGAGTGCAGCCCTTCGGCTGCCTCGCCTGAGCGACTGGTCGAGCGTGCGCGAAACAAACGCAGCCATCTGCTCGCGGAGTACGGGCTGTGAGGGCGTGTAGGTAGTAGCCGTCGTGCCGTTTGTGAGCCCCGAGAAGTAGGCCGAGGCTATCGAGCAGAAGAAGGGATTGCCCTGAACGTCGGTGAACGGCAGCGTGATGGTCACGCCGCCGCACGTCCCCGTGTCGGCCTGCAGGCGGGCGGACAGGGTGACGAGCGCCGCGCCCAGCAGTAGCAGCACCGTCAGCCGCCAGAAAGAATACCTTCTATTGTGCATGATTTCTCCTTGCGTGATTTGCATTAGGAAGCCTGCTCGGACAAATGGATACCTACATGCGCGCAATCCCGTTGCCGCCCGTTAAAGTCGCTGCTAGAATTTGCTCCCGGTCTTTTATTGCCGGCCGCGAGATCAAACTACACCGGTAGGCTTTGAAATGTCCTTAAAGATTTCTTAGGAACTGATGTTACGCAGCCAGAGACTGCGGGTTGAGCTTGACAAGTTCGGCATAGGCCGACTGCAAAGCCGATATATAGATCTTTGACTTCAATGCAAAGTGGTTGATGCCTGTCCGTAGCTTCAGACTCTCTAGCTTTATG
>DASTET010000476.1:0-5057 GCA_035709445.1 Blastocatellia bacterium
ATGTAGTAGACGAAGAACGGGACGAGCAGTAAATCGAGCGAGGCTGCCGCCGTCGCAAGGAACCCGCTCAGCCCGCCCGCCAGCCAGGTGCTCGACGCGCCGAGCGTCTCTGCCGGGTTGCTGAGGAACTGTTCGAGCTGATTGCCCGCCACGCGGTCGAGCGCGGGCGAATACCGTCGAAGCAGCGAGCGCTGCCGCGCGGCATTCTGAGGGGTGAAGTTACTCAGGACCTTCTGCGTTGAGGTGACGGTCTGGCTCCATAGATCGGGGATGACGAAGGTGAGAAATGCAGCTATCGAAGCCCCGACAAGAAACATCGCCAGCAATGCCGAGACCGGACGCGATAGACCTCGCTTCTCTCCTACGAGGACAAGAGGGTTGAGCAGGTACGCGAGAGCGAACGACGCAAGCACAGGGATCAGCGCCACGCTGCCCAGGACGAATATCAGGTCGAGCAGCAGGACAATCAGTATCACCGCAGGGACCCATCTGAGCCACCAGAATGGAGATCGCGGCTCCGGGGTCCTCTGCGATGTGAGCGGGGCAGTGCCCTTTCCGGGTTTCAGCATGGCAAAAGTAGGTTCACTTCTTGATCTGATAAGTCACCGTCACATGCGTTTCCGAGTCGCCCGCCTGAGCATTGATATATGCAGACCGCTTGTTGTCTGCGTCCTCGCCCACTGCCGTGCCGAGCGTGACCTTGCCGTCCTGTCGCAACAGGTTGGTTTGGATCTTCAGACCTTCTTTCTCAAGCCCGTCTTCGTAGAAGCTTATCACTTTCTCGACAGAGTCCTTTGTGGCGAAGCGGAAACTGCCCGAGTCGGTCTTGTCGCTTTGCGTTGAGAAATTGCCTTTGATCTCCGCGCCCGGATATCGAGGGACCCAGTCGGGTATGGTCGCTTCCGAGCCTGCCCCGAGTCTTGCTGTGCCTTCGGAAGACTTGATGTCGATGGAGCCCGTATCGCCTTCTCCCTTCGCCTCTATAACCACCTCGCCTTTGCCTTCCTCTTCGAAGACGATCCGGCCCGCCTGCGCGTCTTCGAGATCGATTGTCACGACCTTCCCGGTCTCTTTCTCTCTGAGCGTGATGGTCTTCTTGCTCTCGTCGACACTGACAAGCTCGACGTCCGGGTTGGTTGCTGCGATGATCTTGCCGACAGCCAGGGCGGGCTCTTTCTCCATCAACTCGGGATCGAAGCCCATCTCTTTGGCCTTGTTGACGAGAAAGTAGCCGCCTGCAAAGAGGAGCGCCGCTCCGAGGATTATCATAACGCCGCAGCCTGCCAGGCTCCACAGCAGGATCTTCGAGCCTTTATTTGGCGGCGGCGGCGCCCCCTGGTACTGAGGCGGCTGGTTGTACGGGTAAGACATGTTTTTAATCTCCTTACATAAATGGACAGGATTAACAGGTTAATCCTGTAAATCCTGTCGAATCTTATTCGCGCTTCAGAGGCCGTCCCATCAGCTCGTTTGCGGCTTCGAGCGCGGGCTTGCCCTCATATAGCAGCGCATAGGTGCTTTCGGTTATAGGCATATCGATATTCAAACGGCGACCAAGCTCGTAGATGGCCCGCGTGGTCTTGACGCCTTCCGCGACCTCGCGCATCTCCGAGAGTATGTCGGCCAGCTTGCGCCCTCGCCCAAGCTCTATGCCTACATGCCGGTTGCGAGAAAGGTCGCCGGTGCAGGTGAGCACCAGATCGCCAAGCCCCGCAAGCCCCGACATCGTTTCGGCGCGCGCGCCCTGTGCAAGCGCGAACCTGGTTATCTCTGCGAGCCCTCGCGTTACTATCGCCGCGACCGAGTTGGTCCCGAACCCTAAGCCGCGCACCACGCCCGACGCTATGGCTACCACATTTTTGACGGCCCCGCCAAGCTCCACACCGACGACATCATCGTTCGTATAGACGCGGAGCACGTTCGAGCTGAGGTCGCGCTGGACCATCTCGCACGACTCTGTGTGTCGGCTTGCGGCGACGATTGCCGTAGGGTCGCCCTTTGCGACCTCGCGCGCGAAGCTCGGCCCCGACAGCACCACAAATTGCGGTCGAAGCCTGTCGCCCAGCACGTCCTCGATCACTTCGGACATTCGCATGAGCGTGCCGTTTTCGACCCCCTTCGCCGCGCTCACGATCACCGCGCCGGGCTTGACGATATCGCTCATGCGCTCGGCAATCTCTCGCATAGAGTGCGAGGGCACGACTACAAGCACGAAAGCCGACCCTTCAATCGCCTGTTCAAGCGACGTGGTCGCGATGATGTTTTCGGGCAGCTCGAAATCAGAAAGGTAAAACGGGTTGCGGTGAGCCTGCTGTATCCCCTGCGCGACTCCGGCCTCTCGCGCCCACATACAGACGTCGTGCCGGTTTCGCGCGGCAGAGATGGCGAGCGCGGTGCCCCAGCTCCCGGCGCCTATAACGGCGATGCGCTTGCGCTCAAGGGTATGAGTCATCAATTTTGACCACCGCTCGCTATCGGGGCGTCCGGATCTGCGCCGCTTACGCGCGCGCCGAATTTGCTCTCGGTCCCGCTCAGCAACCGTCTTATATTCTCTTTGTGCACGACGATTATTAGCCCGCCAATAACAATCGAAGTGACCGTGATCTCTGTCAGATGCGCCCTCTGCGCGCTCGAAGGCCATAGCCATCCGTAAATGAGCAGCGCGAAGAAGGGAAGCGACAAAGATGCCGTTATGGAGGCGAGCGACACGTAGCGAGTGAAATAGACAACGAAGACGAACACGACCAGCGCGGCAAGCACGGCGTAAGGCGCGAGCGCAAGAAATACCCCCACCCCGGTCGCAACCCCTTTGCCGCCCCGAAAGCGGAGAAAGACCGGAAAGACATGGCCTGAGACGGCGGCCACGCCCGCAGCGCCCATCGCGCGGTAATCATCGCCCGCGACCGCCTGCATAAGCATTACTGCGGCTGCGCCTTTCGCCGCGTCGAGAAACAGCGTGAGCAGACCGGCCAGCCTTCCGGCGCGCCTTGTCACGTTGGTCGCGCCGGTCCCGCCCGATCCCATTCGCCTTATGTCTTCGCCGCCCGTGAAGACATACCTGACGAGGATGTACCCGAACGGGATCGCGCCCATCAGGTATGCAGCTATGACTAAGACGGCTTTGAGTAACATCGTTTGCAGGAACACGACTATATCAAAAAGCAGAAGCCAGAAGCCAGAAGTCAGTAGCCAGAATCTTTCTCCTCATCTCTCTATTAAAGCCGATTGAAAGACGTCGGAATCCTTCTCGACCATCTTCGGGCTTCTGACTTCTGGCTTCTGTATTCTTTAAATTGTGGGAAAAAGATTGCCCGTGCTTGTCGTAAACGGAGCTGAAAAGATTTATGAGAACCTCCAGCGAGGCGTCGCGGCGCTTCGCGGCGTGAGCTTTCAAGTCGAGTCGGGAGACTTCATCGCACTTATGGGCCCGTCGGGCTGCGGCAAATCGACCCTGCTCCATCTCGTGGGCGGGATGGACCGGCCCACGCGCGGCAGCATAGAGCTTGACGGTGTGCGGCTCGACTCGCTCGACGAAGAGGCGCTCGCAAAACTCAGGCGAAAAAAGATCGGGTTCGTCTTTCAGTTCTTCAACCTGCTGCCGACGCTAAACGTAGCCGAAAACGTCGCGCTGCCGATGATGCTCGACGGCGCCGTCGAGCGCGCGAGCCGCGACCGCACGCTTGCGCTGCTCGACCGCGTGGGCCTCAACGACCGCGCCTCGCATTTTCCGGCAGAGCTGTCGGGGGGCGAGATGCAGCGCGTAGCCGTAGCCCGCGCGCTGGTCAATAGCCCTGAGATTGTGCTTGCCGACGAGCCTACCGGAAACCTCGACAGCGAAAACGGCGAGCAGGTGATGCGCCTGCTCGCCGATCTCAACCGCGAGCTTGGCGTCACGATCATACTCGCAACCCACTCCGAAGAAGCCGCCCGGTTTACAAAGCGCACCATACGCATGCGCGATGGTCAGATCGAGCGCGATAACGGGGCCTCTCCGCAGCAATGAAGGCGGACCTCAAACTCTCCAAACAGTTCATCGCCCGCGCGCTCGCATCGAGCCCCCTGCGCTCAGCCGTCACCGCGCTCGGTATAAGCCTCGGCGTCGGGGTGATGATAGCCATACGGTTGGCCAACACGAGCGCGCTCGAATCATTCCGCGCGGCGACCGATGCCGTTGCAGGAGAGACTTCGATCCGGATCACGGGCGCGGCGGGCCGCTTCGACGAGCTGAAGCTCGGAGAGCTTTCCTGGCTTCGCCGGTACGGGCAGATGAGCCCGGTCATAACCGGGTATGCGACGGTCGACGGCGCGGAGGAGTTCTTGCAGGTGCTCGGCGTCGACGTGCTGCGCGACCGGGCGCTCAGACGTTACCGGTTATTGAGCTTTGGCGACGACCTCGGCGAGCCGTCATCGCGCGATTTCCTGCGGCTGCTCACAGACCCTCAATCGATCATCCTCACGGAGAAGTTTGCCCGCCGCCAAGCTCTCTCGATAGGAAGCCCCATCTCGATGGTCTTCGGAGACTCCAGGCGCAATCTTACGGTGCGCGGGCTGCTCAGAGACGAAGGGCCGGCCCGCGCGCTCGACGGCAACTTCGCGCTGATGGACATAGCCGCTGCCCAGGCGGCATTTGATCGCGCGGGGCTGCTCGACCGGCTCGACGTGAAGCTCAAAGACGGAATCAGCCTCGAACAGGCCGAATCCGAGATCGCGCGCCGGCTCCCGCCCGCGCTCAAGATAGAGCGGCCCGATGCCCAATACGGGCAGGTTGAAAAGATGATCGCCGCGTTTCACTTCAACCTCAACGCGCTCGGATCGATAGCCCTGCTGGTCGGGCTGTTTCTGATTTACAACACAGTCTCGATTTCAGTCATCACCCGCCGCGAAGAGATAGGCACGCTGAGGGCAGTAGGCGCGGGCCGCCGACTTGTGCTTGCGCTGTTTCTTGGCGAGGCGTTATTTCTCGCGGTCGCGGGCACGATAGTCGGGCTTGGTCTGGGCCGTTTAATGGCTGCCGCAGCCGTGCGGGCCACCGCCGCCACGGTCGAGACTTTCTACAT
>DASTET010000477.1:0-21192 GCA_035709445.1 Blastocatellia bacterium
GCGTGTCCCAGGAAGAGGTGCAAAAATATATAGCCGACAATCAATCGCGGCTGACAGAACGCGCCGCTTTTGACGTGCGGGAGATACGGGTTCAATCGCGCGAGCAGGCCGAGCAGTTGCGCCGGGAAGTGACCGAGGGCGGGCGCGATTTCGCCGAGGTTGCACGGCTACATTCTGACGCGCCCGGTTCCGAGCAGGGAGGCTTCAGCCGTTATGAAGAGGGGCAGCTCCCCTCGATGCTCGAAAAGGCCATATCGCCGCTCAGACCGGGCGACGTGAGCCAGGTCGTCGCCTCAAGCTTCGGGTATCATATTTTCAAGCTCGAGCGCAGGTTCCAGACCGTGCCTGCCGACGAGCGCCGCTCGCAGCTTGACGAGCGGCGGACCCGGCTGGCCGAGGAGATAATCGCGCGAAAGAACCAGCAGGCCGTCGACGAAGCGATAGACCGGCTGGTCTCGGCGGCTTCTATAAAGATAAACGACCCCGCGCTGGGCTTCACATACGCGGGAAGATTAAGGCAAAATTAGGGTGGGCCGGGGGCGACCGGCGCCGTGTGCAAGTCGTCCGCAGCTCATCGTTCTTAATTCAACGTTCGGAATTCTTCACGAGAGGATGTCTAGACATGAAGTTTTTAATCAAGGCCCTGGCTTTCACAGTGGTGCTCGCTTGCGCTGCCACAGCGCGGGCGCAGGAGCCGGAGCTGGTCAACGAAATAGTAGCCCGCATCAACAACGATATAATAACGCGCAACGACTACCTTAACGCGCTAAACGATTTCAAGGCCGAGCTTACTCGCCAGATGCAGAAGGCCGGAAAAGGCGAGGCCGAGATCGAGGCGGAGTTCGAGAAGCGCAAATCGTCGGTGCTCGACATACTGATCGAGAACCTGCTGCTCGAACAGAAAGCCAAGGAGCTTGGCCTGGACGTCGAAGCAGAGGTCAATCAGCAGTGGGCCGAGATCGCCAAAGAGAACGGGTTCAAAAACATTATCGAATTCGAGAACGCCATCAAACAGCAGGGCGTCGATCTTGACGCCGCGCGCGCGAACCTGCGCAAGCAGTTTCAGCAGTATTACGTCATGCAGCGCGAGGTCATGCAGCCGATCTTCATGAGCCTGCGCGACAAGGACCGGCGCGAGTATTACGAAAAGCACAAAGAGGGATTCACCACGCAGGGCGAAGTGACTATCTCAGAGATATTCCTGCCGCTCGAAGGCTACACCGCAGCAGACGTCGAGCAGCGGGCTCGCCGACTCGTCGCCGAGCTGCGCGCCGGCATGAATTTTGTGGAGGCGGTGCAAAAGCACTCTCCGGCAAGCCGCGCCACGCGGGCGCAAAACGGCAAGATAGGCACGTTCAAGCCCAACGAGCTGAAACCGGAAATCGGGACAGCGATCTCCACGCTCAATCCCGGCGACGTGACGGAGCCGATAAGGATACAGGAAGGCTTTCAGATAATCCGTCTCGACGACCGGAAGCCCGCCCAGCTTCGCGCCTTCGAAGACCCTGAAGTGCAGAACATAATAAACCGCAACCTCACTCTTGAACGATCAGAGGAGGCGCGCAAGAAGTACATGGAAAAACTGCGCGTAGAGGCTTTCATCCAGATCACAAAAGGCTACGAGACCGCCCAGGCCAAGAATTAGTGGTCGGTGGTCGGTGGTCAGTAGTTGCTGGTTAAGAAAAGCCATTGCTATATGGAATTGATTACGGATCAGAGTCGTCAGCTAAAATAAAACTGGCCACTGGCCACCGACCACTGGCCACTGATTTACGGGAGGTTTGAATAGACGCCCCGGCGGGTGCGCGCCTTGAGGTCGCGGCGAGTGACGAAGACCTTTACGGGGTGGAACTCCTTGTCGCCTGCGCGGCGCTCCGACAGGTAGGCGACTATGTACTGTGTCCCTATCTCCTCGACCATTCGATCTGTTACCTCTTCACAATCGAGCGGGCCGTTCGAGCCTTCGGACGATGAGCCGTTATGTGAAAAGAGCTTTTCGTCTTCCTTGCATTCGATGCGAATCTGGGGGTTCCACACCGCGCCGCCGGTCTCTTCGGCCAGCTTGATCATCATGGTATCGCCGGCCTCCAGCAGCCGGGCATAATTCCTGAGCCGCGCTATGCGCTTTCGCGCCTGCGGGTCGAGCTTCTCGAACCAGGAGAGCGGGTTGTATGCGCGCGGCTTTATCTCACTCAGAATATATGCGGCGTGGCTGAGCACATAAACCGTGGCGCGGGCCCTGTGCATCGCGGCCAGCGCATCGTTGAAGAGCGAGGAGCGGTCATTCTCGACCCCGTCCGTAACGAGCACGACCACCCGCCGCCCGTTCGTCCTGGGCAGCACCTCTTCTGCCGCAAACTTCAGGCTCTCATAGAGATGGGACTTGAGGCCCGGCTTGAACTCCCAGTTGAGCGCGTGGCGAAGCTGCTGTTTATCGCCGGTCCAGTCCGAGATCAGGCTCACCTTATCGGCGTAGGTTATTATTGCCGCCTGGTCACGCTCGCCGAGCGCGTCGATCAGCCTGAAGGCTATCTCCCGGTTTATATTGGTATGCTTGACTGTCGTCTCTTCGCCGCTCGTGTCGAGTATCAGTAAGAGGCTCGGCGGAGTCCGCAAAACGGCAGTCACCTCGCGGCGCTCCCCGTCTTCGGAGATGAGGAAATCGGACGGGTCGAGATGGCCCGGCAGTCTCCCCGTATCGCTGCGAACGCTGACCGGCAGCAATACCTCCTCGACCCTCAGCCGGATCGTGTTCGGGTCCTGCTCGCCCTCAGCGGTCTTGTTCTTATTGCGCACCCTTCCGCTCTGTCCGGCTACGACCGGAACAAGAGCTACTATCAGAACCAGCAATACAGCAACCCCGTTCTTCACCCTGACCCCTTTTCTCTCTGCGGTTTAATTTAAACGAATACGACGAAGACCTCATTAGAAAGCAGCCGGCCCCTGTCAGAAAGCCGCAGGCGTCCCTCTCCGAACTCTATCAACCCGGCCTCTTCTACCCGCCGAATCTCTTCTTCGTAACGGGCGATCACATCCAGACCGAACTCCTTTTGAAACTCTTCAACGTCGATTCCCTCCGCCAGCCGCAACCCCATAAAGAGCGCATCCTGAGCCAGCTCGTCACCCGAAAGCTCGCGCCGTTCTGCAACCGCCTGCCCCGTCGCGCCCACCGATTCGATGTAGCTCTCCGTCTTCTTCACATTCACCCACCTTGCGCGCCCGTCATAGGCGTGAGCGCCGCAGCCCATGCCATGGAACGGCGCTGCGGTCCAATATTTCATATTATGTTTGGACCTGAGAGGGCTCGTCGCCCCGCCGCTTCCTTCGAGCCGAGCGAAGTTCGATATCTCGTACTGCTCATAGCCGGCCCGACGGGTCGCATCGCAAATCATCCGGTACATCTCCGCTGCGAGATCGTCATCCGGTCGTGGCCGCGCGCCGCGCTTTACCTGGGCGTAAAGCTGAGTGCCCTCTTTGATCTCAAGCAGGTAAAGCGACAGATGCTCGGCGCGAAGGTCGAGCGCCGCGCGGAGGTTGAACCGCCAGTCCTCAAGCGTCTGTTCTGGCAGACCCGCTATCAGATCGATGCTGATGTTATCGAACCCGGCGCTGCGCAGCGAGGCAACCGTCCCGAACACCTGCTCGACCGAATGGGTGCGGCTGAGCGAAACAAGCTCGCTTGCGATGAAAGACTGTGCGCCGACGCTCGCCCGATTGATCCCCGCCTCGCGCCAGCCTGCTATCCTCTCGCCGGACAGCGTGGCAGGGTTTATCTCGATGGTTATCTCCGCGTCTTTATCTATCTCGAACCGGTCGCGGCACGCGCGCACGAGCAGATCGAGCTGCGCGGGCTCGACTATCGAAGGCGTCCCGCCGCCGAAATATATCGTATCTATCGCGGCTCCATTCTTCCGCTCGCCCCAGTAGCCTATCTCTTTTGCAACCGCCTCGATGTAAGCTGCGGCGAGATCCTCATAATAATCGGTGGTGTTGAAATTGCAGTAGGTACACTTCCGGGCGCAAAACGGGATGTGAATGTATATGCCTGCTGGTTTGCTCACATATAGATTATAAAGAATAGAAGCCAGAAGCCAGAAGCCAGAATCTGTTGCGAATATCTCGCTCTGTAGATCGGGTTTTCATCGAGTTCCACATTCTGACTTCTGGCTTCTGGCTTCTGGCTTCTTATAGTGGTATTCTTGCACATCGGTTTCGAGGCCCTCACAGCGAGCTTTATTTCAATGTTAATTCTGGGGCGGGAATGAGCGATTCAAAAAGGCTGGAAGGCATGGAGCGCGTCGTAGTAACAGGAGGCGCAGGATTCGTCGGGTCGAATATTGTGCGGCGGCTGCTCAAGGACGGCTACGAGGTCGCCGTGCTCGACGATTTTTATACGGGCGACGAAGGCAACCTGCCGTCGGGAGAATCGCGGCTCGAAGTGGTGCGCGGGTCCGTGACCGATTTCGACCTCGTGCGCGAGGTGGTTAGAGGCGCGAGTGTAGTCATACACGAAGCCGCCCGTAACATAATCGTTTCTACTCGAAATCCGCGCGAAGATTATGAAGTCAATATAGGCGGCACGCTCAACGTGCTTCTCGCAGTGCGCGAGGCGGGCGTCCGAAGGGTCGTCTATGCTTCGTCGGCGTCGGTGTATGGTAATCCGAGGTATCTGCCGATAAACGAGGACGACGCCACGAACATGCTCAGCCCATATGCCGTCTCGAAGTTTGCGGGTGAGAATTACTGCAAGGCTTTTTACGAAAGCTACGATTTGTCTACGGCAGTCGTCCGCTATTCGAATGTTTATGGCACCTCGCAGCGGCCCGACAACCCTTACTGCGGCGTGGTCGCCAAGTTCTTCGAGGCGGCCATGAACGGCGAGCCGCCGCGCATCCACGGCGACGGCGAGCAGACGCGCGATTTCACTTACATAGATGACGTGGTCGAAGCCACGCTTATGGCCGGATTCGCGCCGAAAGCAGAGGGACAGGTCTATAACGTGGGCACAGGACGAGAGACGACGATCAACCAGCTTGCGCGAATGATCATAGAGATAACGGGGGCCGAAGTTCAGCCCCTATATGTCGATCGCCGCGATATCGATAACATTCGCCGCCGCGTGGTCAACATAGAAAAGATAAGACGCGAGCTGCGATGGGTCCCTTCCGTCACCATCGAGAAGGGACTTCGACGCACATATCAATGGCTAAAAGAAGATTCAAACAAGACGTCGAGGTGAGCAGCGCGCCCTCGCCCGCGAGGTGCTACCCGCGAGTGCTCTGCATCGCGCCCGCGTGGAACGAAGCCGGGCGCATAACGCGGGTTGTAGAGGCTGTTCCGCGCGAGGCGGTCGAGACCACCGTAGTCGTCGATGACGGCTCGACCGATGACACGGGCGCGAAGGCGCGGGCGGCGGGCGCGGCGGTGATACGAAACAAGGCGAATCGCGGGGTCGGGGCGGCTATCCGAAGCGGCATAGATTACGCCATCGACCATGGCTATGAGATCGTCGTGATAATCTCAGGCGGGGGGAAGACGCCGCCCGAACAGATACCCCGGTTGCTCGAACCGATAATAAACGGCCAGGCCGATTTCGTTCAGGGCTCTCGCTACAAAGAGGGCGGCGAGTTTTTACGCATGCCGCTACAGCGCAGGCTCGGAACGCGCGCCTACACGATGCTCTTCTCGCTCTTCTGCGGTCGCAGGGTGACGGACGCTTCGAGCGGGTTTCGCGCTGTTCGCGTATCGCTTTTTGAAGACAAGAGAATAAACCTGTGGCAGGACTGGCTCGACCGGTACGAGCTTGAGCCTTACCTCCTCTTCAAGGCTCTGCGGCTCGGGCACCGTGTCATAGAGGTGCCGGTTACTATCGAGTACCCGAAATCGAACGACGGGATAAGCTATACCAAGATGCGCGCGCTCACCGACTGGTGGAAGATTTTCCGCCCAGTACTCTTCCTTGGCCTCGGCCTGAAAAAATAATGGACAGGATTTACAGGATTGACAAGAGAATCGAATCAGCCGCCTGTCACTATTTTTGTGACTACTCAGCCCGATTTATCGGGCTTGCCGAAGGCATATAGGCCAGCGCTTTTAGCGCTGGTGCTAGATGGCGCAGATAATCTCAGCGCGCTCTTAGCGCGCTTACATCAATAAGGCTTTAGCTCTGTGGCTAAAGCCTGAAGGATAAGGACGCTGAAGCGCCCTCAGCCGATTGGCACTCTTATTACCAGCCGTAAAACGGCTGGCCTATATGCCTTCGGCAAGCCCGATAAATCGGGCTGAGCAGTTATCATTTTTCTGCCAATCCTGTAAATCCTGTCCGTTTTTTCTCAGAAGCTGTATCGCAAAGATAGCTGCACGGTGCGGCCCGGCCCCGATGCGAGCGCCTGCCCGAGCGGGGAGTTTCTCCCAACGATCAGCGACGTCGGCTGAACGAGAAAATTGGCCCGGTTGAAGAGGTTTCTGATATCGGACCGGAGGCTGATCTGCTGCGATTCGGTCAGGCGAAATCGCTTGTTGATCGCTAGCGACCAGAGGTTTATTCCGGGGCCGTCAAACAGGTTTCGACCGAGCGTGCCCGCCCGCGCCTCTCTATGGTCCCTGACGCTCACTTCCCGAAACGAGGTCGGGTCAAAAAAGAAGTTGCCGCTCTGCGCGACCCCGTTGATTATGATAGTGCGGTAATCGCGCGGGTCGAATCTTATGAACTCACCGGCGAAATCAGGGCTTCCCTGCCCGTTCGCAACACGGCCCGTCAACGTCGAGTCTTCGAACTGAGTGATGTCTATAGGCGTGCCCGAATAGAACTGGGTGATGCCGCCCACTTGCCAGCCATCCAGGATCGTTCCGACAATCCCGCCGCGGTCGGTGTCGGGAATGCTGTAGGTGTAGCTTGCGACAAAGCTCTGCCGCCGGTCGAATGAGGACCGCGCCCACCGCAGCGGATAGCTGAACCCAACCGAAAACGGGTCCGCCACATCATCGAGCGATTTGCCGTAGACGTAAGAGAGGTCGAAGCTCAACCCGCGGCTGTAACGGCGAGCGAGCCGGAGATGAAAAGAATCGAAGCGCCCACGCCCGCTGCTCTCCTGAGACGGGATGCGTCCGAGCAGCGGATACAGCCTGCGCGATTGCACGGTGCTCGGGTTCGCGCCCGGAAGCACGAGCGCCACGTTCAGCTCGCGCTCCCGGTCGAGCTTGAAGCTGTTGTTGCCGACGTAGGCCGTCTCGATAAGCATGCGCCAGGGCAGCTCGCGCTGCACGCTCAGGTTGTAATGATAAACGTAGGAGGTGCGAAAGGTCGGATCGATTGGCTGGAGCAGAGGCGCAGAGGTGAATATGGCCCGGTTCATATCGATGGGAAACGGGTTTACGAGTGTGCCGAACGGGTTCGCAAACGATCCGCCCGCTCCGTGAATCAGAAAGTTCATCAGCGAATGGGTGATAGAGAAAGGCTGCGTGCTCGCCTGCTGCGAGAGGTTGTAGCCGTGGGTAGGATCGTAGAATATGCCCCGCCCGGCGCGTATCGCGGTCTTGCCCGACCCCGGCGAATATGCCACGCCGATGCGCGGGGCCAGGTTGTTCTTATCGCTCGGATACCCCGCGCGCGGGACCATGCCGAGTATAGGGTCCGGGTCCCCTACGAACAGGATTCCTTCAGGCGCATTCGGGAAACGCAATGACCGCTCGCCGGGACGAAACACGCTCACCTGGTCCAGCTTGTCGACGGCGTTCGGCGCAAGCTCATAACGCAGCCCCGCGCTTATCGTCAGGTTGGGCCGCGCCCGCCAGTCGTCCATACCGTAAAAGTAGTATGCTCGCTGGCGAGGATACCTTGTGCTGCCCGATGTCTGAGTGTAAGCCGCAGGCACTCCGAGCAGGAAGTCGACGATGGGATTGGTCGAGCCGAAAAAGTTATTCGAGAATATTATCCTTCCGTTGTTGTTTCCTACAGCGGTGTTCTGAAGATAACCGCGCGCTTCGACACCTAGCTTGAACTGATGCTCGGCCTGCGTGTGCGAGAGATCGTCCTTGATCTGCCAGACGGTCTTTGCCGTCGTCGACCCGCCTCCGGTCACGACCTTCGTATCGGTCCCTGCAATCTCTACCGAAGGCACGCCGAGAAACTTGATCGTCTGCGGGTGGATTCCGGTAAAGCCTGCCTCGCTCGGGTGCAGCCCCGTAGCGCCGGGAGCGTCGAGAAGCGAGTTGTATATATACCGGGTGACTGTGCCGGTCATCTGATTTACTGTCCGGGGCGAGATTATGCGCGTGGCGCGCAGGACGAAGTTATGGTTCTTGGCATGCGTGGTCGTCGCGGCCCCCACGGGAAATGACGGAGCGCCGTCGCTTATGTCGGAGAGGATGAAGAAATATGTCGCGTTGATCGTCGTGCGAGCGTCCAGGTTGTGATCTATCCGCGCAGTCGTCTGATCGTTGTCGAACCGGATCGGCAGCAACCGTCGCAGGAGCCGGTCGCCTTCGTTCGGAAGCGGGATGTAGCGGTCGAGATAAAACCGCGCAATCGGGTCTATCCGATCCGCAGGTATGATGCCTCCGGGAAAGAATTTTCCCGTCAACGGGTCGCGCGGCCTTGAGCCGGTCGGGGCGAAGCTGAAATCGCCTTCCCTCTCCAGCGCGGTCGGCACAACCTGAGTAGATAGCGTTTCGCGCTTCGCCCGCGTCCCTTCGTAATCGAAGAAGAAGAACGAGTGATTCTTCCCATTGAAGAGAGGCCCTAACGATAGCGGGCCTCCGACCTGCGCCCCGAAGGTATTCATCCTGTTGAGCGGTCGCTTCGAATCGAAGAAGCTCCTCGAATTGAGCGCCTCGTTGATTGCGAAGGCTCGCGCGTTGCCGCGAAGCTTATTGGTGCCGGATTTCGCCACCGCGTTAAGGACGCCGCCGGTGGCCCGGCCCTCGTCCGCCTGGTAGTTGTTGGTAATCACGGTAAGCTCGCTCAGCGCGTCGGGGTTTGGCAGCGGCGCTGCGGCCTGGTTGAATTCCGGGTCGTTGTTGTCGCCGCCGTCGAGGCTGAAGCTGTTGGACGAGATGCGCGCCCCGTTGATGCTCATCTGTCTGCCGTAGCGGTTGACCTCGGCCTGCGTGGTCGAAAAAAGCGTCGTCGGGGAGACTCCGGGGACGAGGAACGGCAGCACCTCAAGCGTATTGCGACCGAGCGTGGTCGTAAGGATCGGGAGCATCATGACCTGCTCGTTTGTTATCGAATACTTCTGTGTTGCGTTTGTGATGTCTATACGGTTATCGCTCGCCGTGAGGGTCTGAGCTGCGTGTACGTCTATAGACTCGACGATGGCGCCGGGCTTGAGGACTATCTGGATCGTCGTGTTGATGCTCACTCGCAGCGCAATATCATTGACCGTCACGACGGCGAAGCCGGGCATCTCGGCGGTGAGCGTGTAGCTGCCCGGCGGGAGCAGCGGAAATATGAAGTACCCGCTCTCGTCGGTCGTCGCCTGTCTTAGCAGCCCCGTGCTCGTGTTCATCGCGGTGATCTCGACATCCGGGACTATCGCGCCCGTCTGGTCGATGACCTGCCCGCTCAGGTTCGCCGTCTGAGCGCGGACGGGGAGGGCCGCAAGCAGCGAGACCAGGATCGCGACCGATATACGTTTAAAGAAATGATTCTCTCTCTGGTGCTTCATTCTCAATTCTCGCTCTGTATCCTCCGGGCGAGGCGCTCCGCGCCGAGCAGCGAATTCCAGAACTGCTCGGTCCTGATTACGGAGGCGCGGGGCTGCCCGTCCGAGATCGTGAAGCTCATCCTCACGGCCTCTTCGTGCGCGGAGGCGAATTGAAAAAGTGTCTCTATCGACTGGTGCAGGCCGGCGCCCTCTCCCGGTTGCAGACCTGCACCAGTATTGGCGCCCGCGAAGAAGACCGGGCGCAGCTCGGTGCGAAGCGACGCGGTCTCTTCCGAGAACCGGGCCGCGTGCTCGCGGACCATCGCCAGCCATTTCGAGTTTGCCTCTCCGCCCATGCCTTGCAGCTCTTCGGCAGAGAACTGCCCGGCGAGCCGCCTGAGCGCCCACGCATGCAGGAGGGCCTGCCGCGAGTATTTCAACAGCCGGTTGGCGAGGCGGCGAATATCCTGATCGAACCTGCCGTCCGGCGGCGGGCTTGCTTCTCCCGTTTTACCCCCGGTCGAGCGTTCGTAAAAGTATCTCTGCAACTCGGCGTAAAGCGGGATGCGGTCGCCGGTGATCTGGACGCGGCTGGCGACGGCGGGCGCGGGCGGCAGCTTCGACTGGTTTTGGATGGCTTCGGCGACCGTCTCGATCTGGACGCGGACCGCCGCGTTTGCGGCGAGCGGGCCGAGCGCTTCAAGCATCTGGGCCTTTCGCCCCTCCGATGCGACTACGGTCTGAATCTTCAGCCCGCCTTCAGCCGTGCGCGTTATCAGGGCCTGCTCGCGCAAGCAGGCTCCGAGACGATGCAGCCGGTATTCTGCTTCGATCTCAATCTCAGCCATCGCGAGCAGGCCGAGCGGCGCGGCGACCGCGGAAGGAGAGGCGTCCGCGTCCGGCACCGCTTTATCTAAAGGCAGCGCGCTCCTGCCCGACAGAGTCCCGGTCAGCTCCCTGTCAGGCGTGAAGATCGCCGGGGCGACCCGGCCCGCAGGCAATCGCTCGAAACCGCTTTCGCGGAACCGGTACTCGCGCTCGCCGCCCGCGTGGCCGATTACGATAGTCTGTTCGATGGTGCGCAGGTCCGTCCTGTTTATCGTAAGCGACGCTCTTATGAGCCTGACGCCACCGGACATCTCCTCGCCACGGTATTCGATAACGTAGCTGGCCGCGCCGACGCTCACCGTGGCCGCCTCGATATTGCCGACGAGGGTCGCAAAGAGCTTCGCCGAAGGCTCGAAACGCCAGGCGCGGTAGACCTCTTCGAGGATCGCCGCCTGCGACTCGATAGCCGAGGCGGGCTCGGGTCTCGCCCCGCGAGAATATAAGGTTTGCGACCCGTCCGGATTGGTCCACTCGCCCGCGACAAGCTGGCCCCTCTCATCATAGACTCGCCGCGCCTTCACTCGCTTCCCGCCGTCCTGCCATATCTCGATCCTGCGCCGGTTGATGAGGGCTGAATCCATAGCGCGTCGCTCTTCGAGGCTTATCGTGCGGTGCGAGACGATTTCGGGCGGGACTGCCGCCGCCTCGGTGACCGTCGCGCGGCGCAACAGCTCGGCTGCCGAAACCGGCGTCAGGCGAGATTTGAACAGGACCACAGCCGTGATCAACAACATGGTCAAGACGAGCGTCACCGTGGCAGGCCGCATCCAGGATCTGACCGTGGCGAGCCCGGCGATCAAGGGGTCTAGCAGATGCCGGAGCTTTTCGGGCGCAGCGGTCTCGCGTTTTTCCTTTGCGGGCGGCTCACTCGACCACTGGCGCGGCTGCGCGTACTGGGCTGGCTTCAACTGCGGGTCGTGATACGAGACGTTGAGGTTCGGCCAGGGCCCGCAAAAGCTCAAACACACGTCGAGATTGCGCCCTTCGCTCAGCCTGATCGAGGCGCGCTGCTCGAACTGACCTTCGGGAGGGGCGTCGACGTTGCAGAAGAAGAGCCGTATGCCCTGCTCGCTGAAGACCTCGACGAAGTCTATCTTCTCGACGTCTTTTATGCTGAGCGAAAGCTCGTTCAGATCGGAGCTAACCCTCTGCGATCCGAGTATGAATCCGTTGACCGATACGCGGAGCTCTTTCGGAGAGTGCTCCAGCATTTCGGTCAATCGGCGGCGGTAGGTATTTATCGACGGAGGCGACGGGCGGTCGCCCGAGCCTCTCCTGCCTCCGCTTGAGCGCGTGTCGGGGCCGAGCGTGTCCGTGGGATAGCGGTCGCTCAGTCGCGGCAGATCGAGCAGACTATTTACCGCATCGAGGCAGCGCGGGCAGCTCACGACGTGTCCGAGCGTGAGGGCATTGATAGTTTCGGGGGCTTCCGAGCTGTAGAACTTTTCCAACTGCTCGGCGGGTACACAGCTATTATGTCTCGACCGGAAAATGGCGCTTCTGAGATCGTTCAGGAAGTCGGGCTGGCTTCGCTTAAAGAGCGACCCTGATAGCAGATCGGTTCGGGCCTCGCGCATAAAGCTCAGGCGGCGGGGCTGGTCGAGCGAGAGGCGGGCCTCCTGCCGGGCCACGCGCAGAAGCTCGGCGACGGCCTGGCGAGAGGTCTGAAGGATAAGCGCGATCTCGCCGGGAAGGTAGCCATGAAAAAACCTGAGTATGAGCACGCTGCCTGCCCTCGACGTCTCTTTGCGGACGCAGGCGTAATGGCAGATGATCGCAAGCTCCTGTCGTGCGCTGACGGAGGACTGCGCGTCGGCGGCCCTCAGTATTATTTCCGCCGAATCATAATCGACCGGCGATACCGGCCCTGCCGGCCCGCGCGACGCCCGTCGAAGGTGCGACAGGTACATATTGCGCAGCATCCTGTAGATATAGCCTTCGAGGTTATTGATCTCCGAGAGGTCTGGGCGGACAAGCACGAACTGTATGAACGCATCGTGGACAAGGTCTTCGGCAAGCTGGCGGTTGTGCCCCGTGATCTTGAGAGACCACGAAAGGATATGGTCATACCTCTGAATAAAGAGGTCCTCGTGATTGGGGATGATCGTCCAGGGTTTTAACATGGCTCTTAATACATGACGGTTGGAGCGGGCTGGACATCAGAGAATATTTATTGAGCACAGGAAAGCCAGGGCGATAATAAATGAGACCGGGGCGAAAAGACAACAGTCTCGGAAGGATTCGTCCACCTGCGGCCAATGGTCGTCCCACAAGTGAACACCGGAAGGCCCGGAGGCCACGGCGCGGTCCGATCTAACCCTTGATATATGGCAATTTAAGTTAAATAGCCGCGATGGCACGCCGATTGGCTAGAGAGAGCCGGAGAAAAGCGTTGATCGTGATGGATATGACAGCGATGAAGAGAGCCGCCTCAGCCCCTCCACGAGCCCTTATAGCCGACGATCAGGCAGACGTGCTCGAAGCGCTCTACCTGCTTCTAAAGAGCGAGGGGTATCAGACCGAGGCGGTCACTTCGCCCTCGGCTGTGATCGAGGCGCTCAAGACTTCAAACTTCGACCTCCTGCTGATGGACCTCAACTATGCCCGCGATACAACGTCGGGGCAGGAGGGGCTCGATCTGCTCGCGCACGTGCGCGAGCTCGATAGCACGCTCCCCATCGTTGTTATGACCGCGTGGGGCAGCATCGAATTGACCGTGGAGGCCATGCGCCACGGCGTTCGCGACTTCATACTCAAGCCCTGGGACAACGCCCGGCTGCTCAACGTGCTCAGGACCCAGATCGAGTTCGGTCATAACCTTCGCAAGAAAGAACGGCTGAAGGCCGAGAGAAAGATCCTCATCGACAGGATGATGGAGGCCGCAGACCTGGGCACGATGCTGCGCGGCGTCACAGAGCACCTCGTGCAGGCGCTCGTCAGCCGCAACGCGGTCATATTCACAAAGGCCACCTGCGCGCCCGCAATCTGCCCGACCGCGCAGTTCGGCGTCGAAGAGGATCGCGCGGCGGGATTGCAGTTCCAGCCCGAAAGCCCGCTTCTCGACCTTATAAGCTCGCCGCTCGATGTCGTCCAAACGAGCCTGCCCGAAGAAGAGAGGCTCAAGCTCGAAAAGATCGATAGCAGGCTCCTGGTGCCGATCAAGAACAAAGGGACGGTGGCAGGGTTTATAAGCCTTGCCGGGAAGCTGTCGGGCGATGACTACGACGCCGAAGAGATGGTATTTCTCGAAGCCATCGCCGCACAGATAGGCTCTAGCCTGGCCAACCTTCGAATTCGCGGCCAGGAGTACGAAGAGGCGCGCGCCATACAGGAGAGACTGCTTCCGAAAGAGATACCGCAGATTCGAGGATTCGAGATCTCCTGCGCGTGGAGACCGGCCCGAGCCGTGAGCGGCGATTACTTCGACGTGCTGAGGCTGAGCGATTCACAGCTCGCGCTCTGCATAGCCGACGTTTCAGGAAAGGGCCTTGCAGCGGCCCTGCTCATGTCGAATGTCCAGGCCGCGGTAAAGGCTTTCGCCTCGGTCTCGATCTCGCCTTCGGAGCTGTGCGACAAAGTAAACCGCGTTATGTCGAGCAACACGGCTGAAGACAAGTTCATAACGTTTTTCTACTGCGTGATCGACGCGGAGTCGAAGAGGCTCCTGTACTCGAACGCGGGACATAACCCTCCCATACTGGTCCGCCGCGACGGGTCGCAGCTCCGGCTTGAGACAGGGGGCGCGGTGCTCGGCCCGTTCAAAGAGTGGAGCTACGAACAGGGCGAGGTCGAGCTGGTCGAAGGCGACCGCCTGTTGCTCTTCACCGACGGCATCACGGAAGCGGCAAGGCCGGACGGCGACGAGTTCGGCGAGCAGCAGCTCATCGATCTTCTGACCGCCAGCCGCGAGCTTTCCGCCTGCGCCCTGCAGGACCTTGTCATGAAAGCCGTCACCCGTTTCTGCGGCGGAGAGTTTCAAGACGACGCGACGCTTATCGCCCTCTCTACAGATTGATCCCGCCAGACAACTAGAGGGCCGAGATCATTTTCCGGAAAAATGAAACGGGGTGTTCGGCCTTTAGCCGGATCGAATCGGATGGGGGCTTTCCCGCAGGACCTGCGGAACTTTCCCCAAAAGCTGCCGTCTTTCAGGGTCCAGAGCACAGAAAATATGTGATTTGGCCCCGGCCCCTCTATTGCAATAGAGATGGATGCGGGGGAATCGCCCGGACAGTCTGTTAGAGGTTCAGGAGAACTTATGCATTCACCGTACGGACTAGATATCATCGATAACTGCGCCGCTTGCAAGCTGCGGTCGGAAGGGCTCTTTTGTGATCTCTCGCCGGATGTGCTTAAAGCCTTCGAGGAGCTAAAGTATGCTACGGTCCTCCCAAAGGGCGCGATGCTTTTCGTCGAAGGCCAGTCGCCGCGAGGGATATTCCTGCTCTGTACGGGGCGCGCGAAGCTGTCGACCTGTTCGAGCGACGGCAAATCGCTCATAACCCAGATTGCCGAGCCGGGCGAGCTGCTCGGTCTGAGCGCCGTAATATCGGGCAGGCCCTACGAGGTCACTGCCGAAACACTCCACCCCTGCCAGGTAAATTTCATAAAGCGAGAGGACTTTCTCCGATTTTTGTCCGAGCACGGCGAAGCCTGCCTGCGCGTGGCCCAGCACCTCAGCAATAACTATCACACCGCATACGAGCAGGTCCGCTCGCTGGGACTCTCTCACTCGGCTTCTGAAAAGCTGGCCCGATTGCTTCTCGACTGGTCGTCGAGGGACGGAATATCTACCGACCGGGGCATCAGCATGAAGCTCACGCTGACCCACGAAGAGATAGCCCAGTTGATAGGCATATCGCGCGAGACCGTGACGCGACTACTGGCCGAGTTCAAGAGCGAACAGCTCATCTACATCAAAGGGGCCACCCTCGTCATCCGCGATAAGGCTGCGCTCGCTGCGATGGTAAACTCCTAGCCCGCCCATCATACCCACAATGAGTCTGTATGTGACTGCGGTCACTCTTGTAGGTGATTGCTGTCATAGCTTTAGGCCCGGCTCCTGGTCCAAAGTATCATCAGACAGGAAGGTATAGATTGAGAAGCAAAGACCGGGAGGGCTCAATAATGCAATTCGTGTCTGGTGCAATACACAAGGAGGCTGTGGAGGCTTCGCTGAAGGAACCGGACCTGAGAGCGAATCCTGCCGGTACTTTGAGGGCCTTGATGAGGGCGGCGCTCATAGGCGAGACGGCCGGGCTTCTCGCCCTTCTTGAGAAGGGGGCGGATGCGAACGCCTCGGACCAGGACGGGAGAACGCCTCTTATGGAAGCCTCATTCGGAGGCCACACCGCCACGGTCCAGGCTCTCATCGACCGGGGGGCCGATGTAAACGCTAAAGACAGGGACGGGTTTACGGCCCTGATGGAGGCGGCAGCAAAAGGCCACACCGATACCGTCAGGGTGTTGCTCGCAGGCGGCGCCGACCCCTATGCGAGTAACAGGTCCGGCTGGACCGTGGCTCGCCTGGTGGCCCGAAACAACGCCGAGCTTGTCGCCTTGATTCAATCCCAGCTCTGAAAGAAGCGTTCTTAGCGATCAAAGTCTAGATGAACCGCGGAGGACGCAGAGGATTTATCAATTAATCCTCTGCTTACCTCTGCGTCCTCTGCGATTCATGTATCCTGTCAGTCGTCTTATCGAGGCTCGATATTTGCAGTAACCCACCTTCGAACTTAATTTGGGTGAGGTTACACAGTAATGACGCACGAACAGATCACGCTGGACGGCAACGAGGCTGCCGCTTATGTTGCCTATAGGACAAACGAAGTAATAGCCATATATCCGATCACCCCCTCTTCTCCGATGGGTGAATTCGCCGACGCATGGTCGGCAATAAGCGAAAAAAACATGTGGGGCATGACGCCCGTCGTACGCGAGATGCAATCCGAAGGGGGCGCGGCGGGCGCGGTCCACGGCACGCTCCAGACGGGCTCGCTTACGACCACCTTCACCGCAAGCCAGGGGCTCCTGCTGATGATCCCCAATATGTTCAAGATCGCAGGCGAGCTTACGAGCACGGTCTTTCACATAGCCGCCCGCTCCGTCGCCACTCACGCGCTCTCGATCTTTGGAGACCACTCCGACGTGATGGCCACACGCTCTACGGGCTGGGCGATGCTCTTCGCCAACTCGGTGCAGGAGGTGATGGACTTCGCCCTGATAGCGCAGGCCGCGACGCTGCGGACGAGGGTCCCTTTCCTACACATCTTCGACGGGTTTCGCACCTCTCACGAAGTGATGAAGATCCATAAGCTCTCGGACGATCATATACGCGCGATGATCGATGAAGAGCTTGTGATCGCTCACCGAAACCGCGCCCTCTCGCCCGACCGGCCAGTAGTGCGCGGCACGGCCCAGAACCCGGACGTCTTCTTTCAATCGCGCGAGCGGGCCAACCCTTACTACCTGAAGACGCCCGCGATCATCCAGCAGATAATGGATAAGTTCGCGGCCCTCACAGGCCGTCAGTACCGACTGTTCGACTATATCGGCGCTGAGGACGCCGACCGCGTCATAGTGATGATGGGGTCGGGAGCGGAGACAGCCGAGGAAGCGGTCAATGACCTCGTTGCGCGCGGCGAAAAAGTGGGGCTCATAAAGGTCAGGCTATATCGCCCATTCTCAGCCGAGCACCTGATTGCCGCGATCCCCGCCACCGCAAAGACGCTTGCCGTGCTCGACCGCACGAAAGAGCCGGGCGCTGCGGGCGAGCCGCTCTATCAGGATGTGGTCACGGCGCTCAGCGAAAGCGTGATGTCGGGCGCCTCTCCTTTCAAGAATATGCTGAGGGTGATCGGCGGGCGCTACGGGCTTGCGAGCAAGGAGTTCACGCCCGCGATGGTCAAGGCGGTCTTCGACGAGGCGGAAAAGCCGAAGCCGAAGAACCATTTCTGCGTCGGCATAAACGACGACGTGACCTTTACGAGCCTCAGCTACGATCCGGCCTTTATGATAGAGCCGCCCGACGAAGTGCGCGCGGTCTTCTGGGGTCTCGGCTCGGACGGGACCGTGAGCGCAAACAAGAACTCTATAAAGATCATCGGCGAGGAGACCCCGAATTATGCGCAGGGCTATTTCGTCTATGATTCGAAGAAGGCCGGGGCCGTGACGGTATCCCACCTTCGCTTCGGCCCGCGCCCTATCCAGAGCACTTACCTCATACAGAGGGCCAGCTTCGTCGCGGTCCACCAGTTCGATTTTCTCGAACGCTACAACGTGCTCGACGCAGCCGAACAGGGAGCGACCTTGCTCCTAAACGCTCCTTACCCCGCCGAAGAGGTGTGGGACCAACTGCCGCACGCCGCTCAGAAGCAGATCATATCGAAGGAGCTGAAGGTCTATGCCATAAACGGGTACGAGGTGGCGAAAGAGGCGGGGATGGGCTCGCGCATCAACACGATTATGCAGACCTGCTTTTTCGCCATCAGCGGCGTGATCCCGCGCGAGGAGGCGATAGACCGCATCAAGCAATCGATCAAGAAGACCTACGGCAAGCGCGGCGCGGCGGTCGTGCAGCAGAATTTCAAAGCCGTAGATTCGGCGCTGGCGCATCTACACGAGGTCCGCGTCCCGTCATCGGTCATAAAGACGAACGGCAGGCTGCCGGTAGTCCCCGATCACGCGCCGAAGTTTGTTCGAGAAGTGACCGCCGAGATACTTGCGGGCCGGGGCGACGACCTGCCCGTGAGCGCGCTCCCGGACGACGGGACCTACCCGGTGGGCACCGCCTGCTGGGAGAAGCGCAACATCGCGCTCGAAGTCCCTGTCTGGGAAGAGGACCTCTGCATACAGTGCGGCAAGTGCGTTCTCGTGTGTCCGCATTCGACCATACGGGCAAAGGTGTTCGACGAGGCCGCCCTGGAAGGCGCACCTGAAGGCTTCAAGCACATGCCGGCGAAGTGGCGCGAGCTTCAGAATCAGCTCTACACGATTCAGGTCGCCGTAGAGGACTGCACCGGTTGCAGGCTGTGCGTGGAGGTATGCCCTGCAAAGGACAAGAGCCAGGCTTCGCGCAAGGCCCTCAACATGCACCCGCAGCGCCCTGTGCGCGAGCGCGAGCGCAGGAACTGGGACTATTTCTTGACTATTCCTGATGTGAACCGCGCCGGGCAGCTTCGCTTCAACACGGTAAAGAACGTGCAGCTTCTCCAACCGCTCTTCGAGTTTTCGGGCGCGTGCGCGGGCTGCGGCGAAACGCCCTACATAAAACTGCTCACGCAGCTTTTCGGGGACCGGGCCGTCATCGCCAACGCTACGGGATGTTCGAGCATATACGGCGGGAACCTCCCGACGACGCCTTACACGGTAAACAGCGAGGGGCGCGGCCCCGCCTGGAGCAACTCACTTTTCGAGGACAACGCCGAGTTCGGCCTCGGCATGCGGATGGCGCTCGATCACCAGAACGCCTACGCGAAAGAGCTTATCGAGCGGCTTCGCGGGGCTATCGGAGACTCGCTCTCGAACTGCTTGCTCAAACCGTGTCAAACGACCGAGGAGGAGATAAACATACGGCGGCAGTGCGTGGCGGCGCTCAAGGCGAAGCTCAGCGACCGCTACGAGACAGAGGTGCGCGATCTGCTCACCGTTTGCGATGCGCTGGTTAAGCGCAGCGTCTGGATAGTGGGAGGCGACGGCTGGGCCTATGACATAGGCTATGGCGGGCTGGACCACGTTCTGGCGAGCGGCCAGAACGTCAACATCCTTGTGCTCGACACGGAGGTCTATTCCAACACGGGCGGTCAGGCGTCGAAGGCTACGCCGCTCGGCGCGGTGGCCAAGTTCGCCGCGGGCGGAAAGCCTACGCGCAAAAAAGACCTCGGCATGACCGCCATGCGATACGGCAACGTCTATATCGCGCAGGTGGCGCTGGGCGCTAACGACCTTCACACGGTCAAGGCGTTTCTGGAGGCCGAGGCGCACGACGGGCCGTCGCTCATAATCGCCTATAGCCACTGCATAGCTCACGGCATAGACATGTCGAAAGGCATGCACCAGCAGAAGCTCGCGGTCGAGTCGGGTTACTGGCCGCTGTACCGCTACATTCCGGCGCTTGCGCTCGAAGGCAAGAACCCGTTCCATCTCGATTCGCACGATCCGAGCGTGCCGCTCAAAGATTACATTTACACAGAAGGCCGCTACAGGATTTTGACCCAGAGCCACCCGGAAGCGGCAAAGATAATGCTTGAGCAGGCGAAGCTCGCAGTCAAGGAGCGATGGGAGTCATATAAGAGTCTAGCGCGTCTAGCGAGTGGCGAGTCTAGCGAGTCGCTTTCGAGACAGACATCGCTTGGCTCAGATGATGCAAAGTAGTCAGCAACGTCAGGAGCGGGACTCGCTAGACGCGCGACTCGCCAGACTCGCCAGACCGTTATAGGAGGAGCAGGTATGGATTTGAGCACCGAATACATGGGTCTGAAGCTGAAGAACCCGATAGTGCCTTCGTCGTCGCCGCTCTCGCACAGCGTCGCCAGCATACGTCAGCTTGAGGACGAGGGCGCGTCGGCGGTAGTTATGTACTCGCTCTTCGAAGAGCAGATAACGCTTGAGAGCTTCTACCTGGACTATTACCTTAGCCACGGCACCGACTGCTATGCGGAGTCGCTCAACTACTTCCCCGAGATGAAAGGCTATAACGTCGGGCCGGACGACTATCTCGACCTGATACGCGAGGCCAAGCAGGCTGTAGATATACCGATCATCGGCAGCCTCAACGGCATCTCTACGGGAGGGTGGATAGATTATGCCTGTCTGATAGAGGAGGCCGGGGCCGATGCGCTGGAGCTGAACGTCTATTACATACCGACCAGCACCTATATCACCGGGACCGAAGTCGAATACATATACACAGACATACTGAAGGACGTGAAGAAGGTAGTCTCGATCCCCGTAGCGATGAAGCTGAGTCCTTATTTCAGCTCGACGGCCAATGTGGCCACGCAGCTTGCCGAGAGCGGCGCGGACTCGCTGGTGCTATTCAACAGGTTCTATCAGCCGGACTTCGACCTTGAGAAGCTGGAAGTCACGCCCCGCCTCGTGCTCAGCGATTCGGACGAGCTGAGGCTGCCGCTCTGCTGGGTGGCGATACTGTTTGGCCGCGTCGGGCTGGACCTGGCGATAACGAGCGGCGTGCACACTTACGAGGATGTTTTGAAGGCGTTGATGGCCGGGGCGCGGGTCACGATGATGGCGAGCGAGCTGTTAAAGAACGGGACGCACCGCATCGCAGAGATACTGGCCGAGCTGACACAGTGGATGCACGACCACGAATACGAATCAGTGGGCCAGATGATAGGCAGCCTCAGCCAGAAGAATGTGGCCGAGCCGGCGGCGTTCGAGCGGGCCAATTACATGAAGATGCTGGCTTCTTACAGGCCGCTGAAATGAGTCGGCGTTGTGACGGCGGTCACAACGAAGAGTGATGGTGGTCATCGCCCGCAGCCAGCGAAGTATCTATAGTGTTTGACGTAGAAGAAAAGCAATTTAGCGGAGGTGGCGTCATGTCAAGAGATGACCGCGATATTCTGGATGTGTTAAAGACCGAGCTTGAATTCATCGAGAAGGGCGGGTACGGACGCTCCGTGCGCACGCCGTGGAA
>DASTET010000478.1:0-3126 GCA_035709445.1 Blastocatellia bacterium
TTGGAATTCCTTTGCGAGTCGGGGCCCAACACCGTCAGGCAGAATTCTTTCACAGGAAGAAAGCAATAATCAAGTTTTCAGAAGGATCAGGTGTTCCGTCTTCTGGCTCCTGGCTCCCGGCATCCCGTATAATGAGTCCTCACCGGACAGACAGGAGACGATTATTGAACAGCAAGCATTATCATCTTATAGGGATATGCGGGACGGCAATGGCTTCGCTTGCGGGCATGCTGGTCGCGCAGGGGCACAGGGTCACAGGCTCGGACGAGAACGTTTACCCTCCGATGTCGGTTGAGCTGGCAAGGCTTGGCATTCCCGTGAGCGAAGGGTACAGCCCCTCAAACATCAAAGGCCGGCCCGATGTGATAGTCGTCGGCAATGCGATTACTCGCGGCAATCCTGAACTTGAATATGTGCTCAACGAAAAGATGTTTTATACATCGATGGCGGCGGTCGTAAAAGATAACTTCATACGCGGGCGCAACTCTATTGTCATTGCAGGCACACACGGCAAGACTACGACCACTTCGCTGATGGCGTGGGCTATGGAGAAGGCAGGCGCGAACCCTTCGTTTCTGGTCGGAGGAGTGGCCGAAAACTTCAAATCTTCTTTCCGCGTGACCGCGAGCCCTTACTTCGTCATTGAAGGCGACGAGTACGACACTGCCTATTTCGACAAGGGGCCGAAGTTCATGCACTATCTGCCGGACACGGTCATCCTGAACAACGTCGAGTTCGACCACGCCGACATTTACCGAGACCTGGAAGCCGTGAAGTTCGCCTTCAGCCGGTTGATCAACCTCATCCCCAGCCGCGGGAGCCTCTTTGCAGGATGGGACTCAAGCCTGGTGAGAGAGCTTGCCGCGCGCGCGCCATGCCCTGTAGAGACTTTCGGGACAGCAGATGACGCGCAATGGCGGGCCGTCAAGATAGACTTCAGCGGCGAGATGACGACATTCAAAGTCGAATTTGAGGGGCGCGGGTTCTGGCGTTACCGCACGCCGCTTGCCGGGCTCTTCAATCTCCGCAACTGTCTCGGAGTGATTGCCGCTTGCGAAAAACTGGGGTTGGATCGTGTTGCGGTCGCCGAATCTCTCGAACAGTTCCAGAGCGTCAAGCGCCGCATGCAGGTGCGCGGGGTGGCACGAGGCGTGACGGTCATAGATGATTTCGCGCACCATCCTACCGCCGTGCGCGAGACGCTCGGCGCGGTCCGGCAGAGGTATGCAGGCCAAAGGATCGTAGCGGTCTTCGAGCCGAGATCGTACACAGCCCAGCGAAAAGATTTTCAGCAAGCCTTCGAAGACGGTCTGTACGAAGCGGACGAGATAATAATCGCGGGGCTGTTTCACCCCGAGCGATACACAAAAGAGACTGCGCTTTCGCCGGAAGAGATGGCTGGAAAGCTTCGCGACCGTGGACGCGAGGCAGGCTTCATCCCGGCGCCGGACGAGATCGTCCGGTATCTCGCCCCGAAGCTAAAAAGCGGTGATGTAGTGGTTATAATGTCGAACGGCTCATTCGGCGGCATACACGACAAGCTGCTCGGCGCGCTCGGCAAAGAAATCATAGACGAACACGGATAAACAGAGATGAGATCATTATCCGTGTTCATCTGTGTTCATCTGTGGTTCCGATCCGCTATTCGTTTACAGCGCGAGCTACCTGGCGGGCCTCTTCTATCTTCGCCTTTGGCTCTATCCGCCCGCGCAGGACGTTCCTGAGCCGCTTCGGCAGGAAGTATTCAGCGACGCGCGCGATGTTTGTTACCAGTTCCTTGATGTCGCGCTCGCCTCTCCAATGTTCTCTTATGACCGCGCCGTCTGCGCGATTGAGCAATCTGAGGATGGAGATCGCTATCAGATAAGAGTCGTCGACCTGGCCTATGAACGGAATGAAATCAGGGATGATGTCTATCGGCGCGATCACGTAAATGATCGTCCCTGCGACAATCGCCTTGTCGGCGGAAGAGACTCTCGGATCGCGGAGCAGTCTGAAAAGCAGCATCAGCAGATTGGGGACAAACAACAGAAGATCGCGCATCCTGGCTTTCATCTTGCCGCGTTTCGTCATCGATTCTCTCCTGGCGCCTGAGTGGCGGCGGTTTCATTTTAGGCACGCGAGCCAGTCGCGTCAATTTTCAAAGAAAATAAAAAACCGCAGGAGCTTATCTTGCTCCTGCGGTTAAAGGCTCTGATCTGAACTTGGAGTAAGGATTAAAACGAAAACTATCTAAATCTCGGAGTTCTCACCCTCCGGCGCTGCCAGCTCGGCCACGCGAACCCTGCGCAGCTTCGGCGCGATGTCATGATTTGGAGGGCAGGGCCACGTCTGCGTTGCTGCCGGGCGCACGACAAAGGACGACTTGCCCTTTTCTAAAAACACTTTAACCTCGGCAGACGATTTAGCAAACCGCATCGCCTGTCTTATCTGGGAGGTGCGCTTCTGAAAATCCTTCAACAGACCCTCGCGATTTATCACAAGGCTCTTTAGCTCCTCAGCAATCTCTATGGGTCGGAACTCAAGCTCCTTGAGCGGTTCAACCCGCACCGAAGCAAGCTCAAGCGATCTGCCTCCGAGAAGCGATCGGGTGGCGGGCTTTGCACGCCTGGCGCGAGGAGCAGGAGGCTCGACTCTTTCAACGGGCAAAGCCATCATATCGGGAATGCCAGCCTCGCTCGGCTCGTAATGCGAGTCTTCTGAACTGCTGGCAAGCTGGCAGCTCCCACCCGTCTGGCCGTCAGAAGGCGTTTCGCCCTCCTGATTATTGAGGGCTAAAAGCTCGGTCGTGACGGGCTGGTCCCCTGGCTGAAATGCCCCTGCTATCTCGTCCCACGCATCGATGACGGCATTTATACTGGGGCTGAAATGAATATCCAGACCCACAGCGCGCAGTGAGACGGGAACAGCGGTGAAGCTCAAAAAAAGGAATGCCGCACCGAGTGTCGCGCCAGCCGATTTATTCTTGCCGTACATCATACCCTCCATATCTCGCTTCAGCCTCTGCCGGCTCTTATTATGGCCCTCTTTTAGTAGAACTCAAACGGCAGGCATAGCCGAAAGTTTCTTTTTTTCCTGCTTTTACATTTTTTTTACAACTCACTCCAAGTCCACTGTGTTGGTGGT
>DASTET010000479.1:0-9013 GCA_035709445.1 Blastocatellia bacterium
CTGCCCGCCGCCGATACAGAGCGCGGCTAGCCCGGTCTGGAGATCGCGGCGGCGCATCTCGTAAAGCAGGGTGACGAGCACTCGCGCACCGCTCGCCCCTATCGGGTGGCCAAGCGCGATGGCCCCTCCGTTGACGTTTACTCGCGAAGGGTCCAGGCCAAGCTTTTGCACGACCGCGAGACTCTGCGCGGCGAAGGCTTCATTAAGCTCGAATAGATCGATATCGCCCAGTCTCATGCCAGCCTTTTCTAGCACGCGCTCAATGGCAGGAACAGGCCCGAGCCCCATGACACGCGGCGCGACGCCAGCCGATGCATACGCCACGATTTCGGCCATAGGAGCCAGTTCCATAAGTCGCGCCCGCTCCTCGCTCGCGACGACAAGCGCCGCTGCCCCGTCGTTTATCCCGCTCGAATTTCCGGCTGTAACGCTCCCCGCCTCAAGAAAGGCGGGTTTCAGCCTCGCAAGCTTATCGACCGTCGTGTCGGCTCGCGGGAACTCGTCCGTGTTGAAAGCGACCGGGCCGCCCTTCTTTTGCTCGATCATCACATCGACTATCTCATCTTTGAAGCGCCCGGCTTCGATCGCTTCGAGGGCGCGTCGCTGGCTCTCGACTGCAAACCGGTCCTGCGCCTCCCGGCCGATGTCGCACTCGGCTACAATGTTTTCGGCAGTAACCCCCATGTGGCAGCTACCCATTGCGCAGGTAAGCCCCTCGCTCAGCATAGAGTCGATCAGCTGCCCGCTGCCGAGCCTGTAACCCCATCTCGCGTTTGCGAGAATATAGGGTGCGCGGCTCATCGACTCGGTCCCGCCTGCAATTATGAGGTCCGCGTCGCCCGCCTTTATGGCCTGCGCCGCGAGCGCGACTGCCTTCAACCCCGATCCGCATACCTTGTTCACGGTAAAGGAAGGCACGTTCTCCGGGATGCCCGCAGCGATCGCGGACTGGCGGGCCGGGTTCATACCTCCCCCTGCCTGCAAGACGTTTCCAAAGATCACTTCTTCAACATCCGCTTTGTCGATTCCCGCGCGCTCGATAGCCCCTTCGATCACGACCCGGCCAAGCTCGGTAGCCGGAACATCCTTCAATGCGCCGCCAAACGAGCCAATCGCCGTTCGCGCTCCGCTTAAGATCAAGACCTTTGACATCGAAACCTCCAAGTCCTTCGGGTCGGGATGTCGTCCTACCTTCGTTCGACCCTTACATCATCAAATCGCTGCCCGCTCTGAGCAAAACAGAAGAGGCCGACGCTGCCCCGCCGGTATTCGCCATCCTTTACATCGAAAATGGTCTGCCCATCGAGCCTTGCGCGGATATTATCATCGATGGCTTCGACCTCGATGATCATCTCTGCTCCGGGGCGATAACCGCGCTTCGCTGACCAGATTTCAGTGTAGTTTGCGCCCGCGCGCTTGTCCAACCTGGTGAGAGGGCCTCCATTGAGCCCATCCTGAATCAGGATCAATCTGTAATGATGCTCCCGGTCCTGGAACCGGAAGACCAGACCGAAGCCATCATCGTCTTCCGGTTTTGCCTTCAACCTGATCGAGTAGTCTCCCCATCCGGCCTCGCCCGCGACAAGATATGTGCCGTACCACTTGCCTATAAAATCTCCCCGAAGTCCCCAGATATTGCTCCGCTGATAAAGCCATCCGTCTTTATCGACAACCCATTCGGATGGCGCTTCGACCGACTCCGGCTCATCGATGACGGTCCAGTTCCTCAATCGCGTGTCGTAAAACCGCTCGTCGAGCAGCACGCTATTGCAGGCTATCAGGAATAAAGAGGCCGCTACCAATATTAAACATTTGGATTGTCGAGTAGAAGGGATGAAGCTCATATCTCGACCGAGGCGCTTTTCACAGAAGGCTTTTGCGATCTGAGTCTTTCCACTTCGGTCCGGCCGTTGGGATATGCCTGGTAAAGCGTGAAGGTTTCAACCTGTATGCAGGAGAGCGGGCTTTCATTCTCCCCGCTCGTATCTATGCCGACACAACTGCCGTGAATGTATATAGAGAAGCGGCGCTGCCGTCTTTCACGCGGGAGGTATTGAGTCGGCGTATGGCCGAAGAAGCAGAGCTTTCCGTCGTAGCCTTTGAAAAAGTCTATGTCCCTCGTCCACATCAAAACATCCGGGTCAGTCTCCGACGGATGCTCATCGGGCACCAACCCGGCGTGAACGTAGATCGCCTGCTCATCCTCGTGATAAAACGGGAGCGTGCGCATGAACTGTATATGCTCTTCAGGGATTATAATGTCCGTCACATCATCGATCTCATCGATATCTATCCCATACGAGCTTAGAGTAGCCAGGCCGCCGTTTTCAGGTATAAGCCACTGGATATCGCGATAGTCCAGGCAATCGAGTAGCATCTGCTCGTGATTGCCTCGGAGCACTACTATGGCAGGGTTCTCCCCGACCAACGAGATAACGCGGTCGACGACGCCCGGCGCGTCAGGCCCGCGATCTATAAGGTCTCCGAGGAAGACGATCTTATCGCTCTTAACGTCCCACGGTACATTGCTGATCAACTGGTCCAGCAGGTTCAGCCGCCCGTGTATGTCTCCAATTACATATGTGGCCATCGTTTACCCAACCCACCCGATATCTTTTCGTTCAGGTCGCGCACAAACCGGTTGGCATCCTCAAACGCTTCACCCAGATATGAATACTCGCCGCTTCCGAGCGCCCCCCTTAAAATATCTATCTCTCCTGTAAGCTCCTCAAGGGCATCGATTATCTCATCCCTGTTTGTGTCGCAAATATCTTTCCAGACCGTCCACTCGCTCGCTGCAAGCAGGGTCATACCGCTCAATCCCCTCCCCGCGAGCACAGGGGCCGGGCCGGCTGCGTGATTACTGACAGCCCTTGCAAGCGCAATGGCCAGAAGCTGGGGGACATGGCTCACTCTCGCCACTTCGCGGTCGTGGCCCTCGGCGGTAATAAAGACCGGTCTTGCTCCAATCGCTCTTACAATCTCCTCAACCGTGCTCACAGCCTGTTCGAAGGCTCCACTCTCTGGCTCGCTCACATCATCGACCACTATTGCATAGGGCGCTCCCGAAAACAAATCCGCGCTTGCATGCTGAACGCCCGCAAAGTGGCTGCCCGCCATCGGGTGACCTCCCACAAACCGTGTCGCATTCGGAAGCGACTCGCGAGCAGCGCGGCATATATCTCGCTTTGTGCTCCCTGCATCGGTGATGATCGCGCCCGGCTTTATCAAGCTACCACGATTGACTATAAAGTCAATAATTCCTCTGACCGGGGCGGCAAGATATATCAGATCGGCCTGGCATACCGATCCCACATCGAATGATTCCTCAATCGAATCGATAACACCCATCGAGAGGGCCTTCTCTAAAGAACGGCCCCCTCCGTAACCGGTTATGCGGTCTGCCAGGCTCGCTCGTCTCGCAGCAAGCCCGAATGACCCGCCGATCAATCCAACACCTACGATAAGAATCTGCTTGAAATGCACGATAGCCCTGTCTGTGAAATCCTACTGGCTCAAGACCGCAGCCGATACACCCGAAGCCATAGACCTGTCGACCGCCTCCGCAATAAGTCTCAGCCTTGTCATCAGGCGTTCGAACTGTTCTGGAAGGAGTGACTGTGCGCCATCACAAAGCGCGTTTTCGGGATCATTATGCATCTCGACAAGTAGCGCATCGGCCCCGGCAGCCACCGCCGCCTGCGCGATGGGAGGCACCTTGTCGCGCCTGCCCGTCGCATGGCTTGGGTCGGCCACAACCGGAAGATGCGACAGCTTTTTCAGCACCGGGATGGCAGAGACATCGAATGTGTTTCTGAGGTAAGGCTCGAACGTGCGTATGCCGCGCTCGCATATCATCACCTCATGGTTGCCGCCGGACATAAGATACTCCGCTGCAAGCAGCGTCTCTTCGATAGTGGCTGCGGGGCCGCGCTTGAGCAGGACCGGCTTGTTTATTCGGCCAACCTCCCTCAGAAGATTGAAGTTCTGCATATTCCGAGCGCCAATCTGCAATATATCGACATACCTGATGAAGAGAGGTATCTGCGACGGCTCCATAACCTCCGAGACTACGAGAAGGTCGAACCGGGTGGCTGCCTGTCTGAGATACTTCAGCCCCTCCTCTCCCAGCCCTTGAAATGAATACGGCGAAGTGCGCGGCTTGAAGGCCCCTCCCCTCAGTACCTTTGCCCCGCTCGCGGCGGCGAGTTCTGCTATCGCCATCACCTGATCGCGGCTCTCGACGGTGCAGGGGCCTGCCATCATTATGACCTCCGGCCCGCCGATAGTGATGTCCTTTATCTTTATTTTCGTCCCTTCAGGCTTGAAGGCGCGGCTGGCCAGCTTATAGGGCGCGCTGATACGCAGCACCTCTTTGACCCCGTCAATGAGTTCTATATCTCGCGTGTCAATAACCAGACCGCCCACCGCGCCAAGCACTGTGTGCCGGACACCGGTCGATCTGTGTATATCGAACCCCAGTTTGACAAGCCTTTCGATAACGAGCGAAATCTGCTCTTCGGTTGCGTTCTCTTCCATTACTATGATCATAAGTTGTCCTCGGCATCTCTATTGTTTTTGCTTCGTGTTCTTCCGGGCCTTTGTCTCGGACCGCCTCACATCTCTGGCCTCGCGGTCTACGGTTACTCTTTCGATCCTGCGCGATTCGTCGATGATCCTTTCAAAAAGGCGTTGAACCGCCTCTGGCTCGAGCGGACCCCCGTTGAGCCGGGTGACATGATCGATAACCTCTTTCTCACGCGATGGCGAATAGACGGGAAGCCCCAGCTTTCTTTTTATGCGACCGATCTCGATGGCGCACCGGGACCGCTGGTTCAATAGCTCGACCAGTTGCTCATCAATCTTATCTATCTCGATCCGCCAGTCGTCTATATCCACGCCACCTCTCCGGTCGCCAGAACAAACATACAAGTTTAGCCCCTGATAAAGAGGATTAACAGGGAACGGGTCACCCGGCGCGAGCGGACGTAAGCGTTCGGGCCAGTCGACCGACCTGCTTTACGAGCGAGTTGTCTCCTCTCAGACGCTCGATCTCTGCCACGATGCGGCTGCCGACGACAGCCGCATCCGCCACTTGCCATACGGCCGCCACCTGATCAGGTGTCGATAAGCCGAACCCTACGGCAACCGGCAAATCGGTAAAAGGGCGCACCCTCTTTACGAGGTTCGAAGCCGATTGAGCGAGGCTCTCTTGAACTCCGGTCACACCCGTCCTCGACACCGCATAGATAAAGCCCCGGCTTGCCTCCGCAACCATCCTAATCCGCTCATCCGTGCTCGTGGGCGCGACCAGGAAAACCGTATCGATATCTTTTTCGCGCATCTGTGAGATAAACTCCTCGGCCTCTTCAGGGACAAGATCGGTTACGAGCACGCCGTCTACGCCTGCTCGCTCAAGCTCGTCTGCCATCGAATCGAATCCAAGCGAGAGCAGCGGGTTGAAGTAGCTGAACAATACTATCGGAACCTGGCTCTTTGCCCGGACCCTCCTCACACATTCGAGACAGTCTCTTATAGTAACTCCTTTCAACAACGCTCGCTCTGAAGCCCTCTGAATTACGGGGCCGTCAGCCATCGGGTCGGAGAACGGGACCCCTAGCTCGATAATATCTGCCCCGGCTCGCTCAAGCTCAAGAATCAGCTCTACCGTCAGACTCAGCTCCGGGTCACCCGCCGTCAGATACGGAATGAACGCTTTCCGGCCCGCCCGCGAAAGCTCGGCAAAGCTTGCGGAGATACGGCCCGGACCTGAATTAATGCCGGTAGCCGAAGTCACGGAATCCTGGGTCATGCTCTTTCGCTCCGGCTTAATATCTCTTCGGCAACAGTATTGACATCTTTGTCGCCTCGCCCGGACATGTTTACGATAGCGACCTCATCGCCGCGCATTGAAGCACAAGCCTTTAATGCGGCTGCAATCGCATGCGCACTTTCGAGCGCAGGGATAATGCCTTCGAGTCTCGCAAGGAGCCTGAACGCTTCAAGCGCCTCATCATCGTCGACGGAGGTGTAAGCGATCCGGCCCGCGTCGTGAAGGTATGCATGCTCAGGTCCGATCGCGGAATAATCGAGCCCCGCGGAGATAGAGTGGGTAGTAGATATCTGCCCGCCGCTGTCCTGGAGGATGTAACTACGAGTCCCCTGCAAGACGCCCGGACTCCCGCCGTTAAATCTAGCTGCATGCTGACCGAGGGCCGGACCCCGCCCGCCAGCTTCCACTCCAAGCATCCTCACCTGCGCGTCGTCGATAAAATCGTAGAACAGACCTATAGAGTTGCTGCCTCCGCCGACGCAGGCTATCAACAGCTCAGGCAATCTGCCTTCGCGCTTAAGAATCTGGCTGCGAGCCTCTCGACCGATGATCTTTTGAAAATCGCGGACCATCGCAGGATAAGGGTGCGGCCCCATGACCGAGCCGAGCAGATAGTGAGTGGTCTCAACATTCGTCACCCAATCTCTGAGCGCTTCGTTTATCGCATCCTTGAGCGTGCGGCTTCCCGCTTCGACGCCCCGGACTTCAGCCCCGAGCAGACGCATGCGAAAGACATTCAATTCCTGTCGTCGCATGTCTTCGGTTCCCATATAGACAACGCATTCAAGCCCCATCAACGCGCAGACCGTTGCAGTAGCGACCCCGTGCTGGCCCGCGCCCGTCTCGGCAATGATGCGCCTCTTCCCCATTCGCCGCGCCAGCAACGCCTGACCTATCGCATTGTTTATCTTATGAGCCCCGGTGTGGCAGAGGTCTTCTCGTTTGAGATAGACGCGCGCTCCTCCGATATGCTCGGAAAGCCTCTCTGCGAGCATCAGCGGGGTTGGCCGCCCGACAAAATCTTTAAGCAATGAACCGAGCTCGGATTCAAAATCCGGGTCCGACTTCGATTGCTTATAGGCGCGGGTCAGCTCGGCGAGAGGATGCATCAGCGTCTCGGGAACATATCGCCCGCCGTAACTGCCGAAGCGCCCCTTCGGATCGGGCAGATTGTATTTCGTGTTGCTCTCCATAGTACCACCGTTCCTCTGCGCCATCTGCGGTTAAATCGCCCTGCACATTACCTCCGCTCGTCTTGCGCAAGCCATACCGCCTGCATAAAAAGTTTCATGCTCTCCATATCCTTACGACCCGGCTCCGACTCGACCCCGCTGCATACATCGACTCCAAACGGGCGGACTGTCGTTATTGCCTCGCCCACGTTTTCTGCATCCAATCCTCCGGCCAGGATTATCCGGGCGCGGCGAGCAGCCTCAGCCGCGAGCCTCCAGTCGAATCGCCTCCCCGTCCCTCCATACTCGCCTTTGATATATGTGTCGAGTAGAAAGGCGGTGACGGGAAACCTCTCAAGCACGCTCAAATCGAAGCCCTCGGTGACCCTCACGGCCTTGATTATCCTGATCCCTTCAAGCGAGCTGCAATACTCGGCGCTTTCATCGCCGTGAAGCTGCACCCCGTCGAGGCTGGCGACTCTTGCTGTTTCCAGAACCTTCTCCGGTCGCTCGTTAACAAAGACGCCTATACAGGACACGAGCGGCGACAATTTGCTTACTATCCTTCGAGCGAGGTCAGGCTCGATATATCGCGGGCTTTTAGGCCAGAAATTGAACCCGACCGCGTCCGCCCCAAGGTCGAAAGCCGCGCTGGCCTCTTCCATCGTTCGAATTCCGCAGATTTTCACCCTGACTCTGGCCATCTCCTATGCCCCTATCAGCTCTTTCAACGCCCCGCCGGGGTCTTCAGCCGTCATGAAACGTTCTCCGATAAGAAAAGCGTGAAACCCGCAATCCCGGAGCATCGCGAGGTCATCACTGGTCTTTATGCCGCTCTCGCTAACGAGCGTCACACCGGACGGGGCGAGGCGACCTAGCTCAAGCGAGGTGCGCAGATCGACATTGAAGCTTGTCAGGTCTCGATTGTTTATTCCTATGATCTCGGCCCCTGCCTGCGCCGAGCGTTCCATCTCCTTTTCGGTATGTACCTCGACGAGCGCGGCAAGTCCTGCCTCGCGCGCGAGACTTAGTAGCTCAAGCAGCCGGTCATCATCGAGTATCGCCGTTATCAAAAGGATCGCAGCGGCTCCGGCTGCTGCGGCCTCGTAAACTTGATATGGATCGAACAGAAAATCCTTTCTGAGCGCGGGGAGCCCCGAAGCCCGCCGGGCCGCTATCAGGTCGTCGACCGATCCTCCAAAAAAGTCCTCTTCCGTGAGCACGGATAATGCTGCGGCCCCGGCCTTCCTGTAGCTCGACGCGATGCTTGCAGGGTCGAGCGGCTCGCGAATCGTGCCCTTTGAAGGCGAGCGGCGCTTGATCTCAGCGATTATGTTTGTTCGGTCTTCTCGCCTTAATGCCTGAATGAATTCGACGCTGCGAGAGACAGGGCTGTACTGATCGAGCTGGCTCTTGAGCCGTTCGATGGGAGTCCGGCTTTTCGCCTCCTCGAGCCGCTTGATCCTGGCATCGACTATACGGTCCAGGATACCGCCTGCGCGGATTAATCCCTCTATACTCGTTTCCGTGTTGATGGACATAACATGCTCTACGGAGCTTTGTCTCCGAACTCGGCTATAAAGTGAGGAAGTTCTCAAGGAGAAGCTTGCCGTTCTCTGTCATTATCGACTCCGGGTGAAACTGTACACCTTCAATCTTATATTCTTTATGTCTCACCCCCATTATAATGCCGTCCGGCGTAGTCGCAGAGACAACCAGACAGTCGGGGACCTCTTCCTTTTCAATCACAAGCGAGTGATATCTCGTCGCTTTAAAACGATATGGGACGCCCCTGAATATAGTACGCGAATCGTGGCATATCTCAGAAACTTTTCCGTGCATCAGGTAAGGCGCGCCCTGTATGCGCCCTCCAAACGCGAATCCTATGGCCTGATGCCCAAGACAGACCCCCAGCATCGGAATCTCGCCCGCAAGCTCGCGTATCACATCGACCGAGATTCCCGCCCTTTCGGGGGTTCCGGGACCGGGCGAGATCAAAATCCTATCA
>DASTET010000480.1:0-7769 GCA_035709445.1 Blastocatellia bacterium
TCTCGCCTTTCTTGAAGCCGGACATCGGTCACCTGAGCCTATCGAACAATACTCGGAGGGGAGATGAGGATGCGTAGATATTATCTTTGCGCCGTGCGCGTCGTGACATTGTTTTGTCTGGTCGAAAGCGTAGCATCACAAATCTCTTTTCAAGCACGCCGCGACATCGTAGCCAGGGTCTATCCTTCGGCGGTTGTCGCGGAAGACATTAATGGAGATGGTGAAGTCGATGTCATCGCCTCGAATCAAGGGTCGGGCGCTGTATCAATATTCTATGGCAGCGCCAGGGGGAGTTTCAGCGGCGCGAAGAGTATCGAAGTCGGCATAGCGCCCGTTGCTTTAGCTCTGGCCGATTTCAATAGCGACGGGCGGCCTGATATCGCCGTGGCGAACTGGCTCTCGCACGACGTCTCGATTCTTCTTTCAAGCGGTGGGGGATTTGCTCCCGCGCGGGCCTACAAAGTAGGGCAGGGCCCGACCTCCCTCGTCTCCGCAGACGTAAACGGGGACAAGCTGGCGGACCTGTGCGTCGCCAATGGGTTCTCGAATGATGTTTCGATTTTAGTAGGGGACGGCAAAGGCGGTTTCGCCAGCCCGACCAGCTTCAAAGCCGGAAGCGAGCCCCGCTCAATAGCCGCAGTCGATCTCAATAACGACGGCGCGATCGATCTCAACGTTGCAAACCGCAGGTCTGCCAATGTGACCGTGCTTCTCGGCGACGGCAAAGGCGGCTTCAGACCGACAGACGAGCTTGGAGTTGGAGACAACCCTCTCTCTGTCGCTTCCGGAGATTTTAACGAAGACGGTAAGGCCGACCTGGCCACGGCGCATCCTAAATCCGGATTCACCACTATATGGATAGGCGATGGCAAAGGGCGATTCGCGCCGCCGCGTCACTTCAACGTCGATACGGAGCCGAATTTTGTAGTCGCAAGCGATATCAGCAATGACGGCCATCTCGACCTTGTAGTCTCAAACCGCTTCAAGGGAACGATCTCCACCCTGCTCGGCGACGGCAAAGGCGGATTCGGGCCCGCCACTAACTTCAAGGTGGGTGATAGCCCGCTCTCGCTTGCGGTAGCTGATTTCAACAAGGATGGCAGGCTGGACATAGCCGCGGCCAACCGCGATTCGGATAACATATCGGTCCTGCTTGGCGATGGCGGAGGCCGGTTTGCCGACTCGTCAAGTTTTCAGACGGGCCACTTCCCCCGCGCCCTCTATGCGGCTGACTTCAACCGGGATGGAAAAATCGATCTGGCCATCAGCGGATTTCCCACAAAAGTGGCCCTGATTCTGGGCGATGGCCGTGGGGGCTTTGGGCCGCCTGCTCTTTTTGAAGCAGGCGACGGTCCGCGCGCGGTCGGGGCGGGCGATTTCAACAGGGACGGACATCTCGATCTGGTTATAGGCAACGAGAACTCCGGGGATGTGTCGATTCTTTTAGGAGATGGGAAAGGGAGTTTTTCGCGCCCCGCGAGCTACAAGACAGGAGCGGGGCCGAGCTTCCTCGCCGTCCGTGACTTCAATAAGGACGGCTTTGCGGATGTTGCCGTTGTCAACCGCGATTCGGATACAGTATCGGTCCTTCTAGGCGATGGCCGAGGAGGATTATCCGGCGCCGTTAATTATAAGACCGGCAGGGGGCCGAGCGGCATAACAGCCGGGGATTTCAACGGCGACGGCTTTATCGATATAGTCACGGCGAATCTGTTCTCCTCTAACGTATCGGTGTTGCAGGGCCGGGCCGAGGGGAGGTTCTCGGAAGCGGTCCATTTTGTTACCGACCGCGGCCCTTTTTCAGTCGCGGCGGGGGATTTCAACAACGATGGGAAGCTGGACCTCGCGACGGCTAATACCGGGGCGGCGAACGTGTCGATATTGCTCGGTAACGGCGCGGGCGGCTTTGCTTCTATGATGAACCTTAATGCTGGAGAGACCCCTGCGGTGATTACGGCAGAAGACCTCAATAAGGATGGTAATATGGACCTGGCCGTGGTCAACTTTGGGTCCGCCACCTTATCGGTCTTTGCCGGAGACGGAAAAGGCGCATTTGCGCCGCCGATACATTTCGGCGCAGCGGCAGCGCCTCGCGCCGTCACTTCAGCCGATTTCGACAATGACGGCCGCCCCGATCTCGCGGTCGCTAACCGTGACTCCGACACCGTATCGATAATGATGAACAGCCAGGGTCTGAAAAAATAGCTGGCAGGTCAGCCTGGAGCGACCCTTATAAACCACAGAGAGCACAGAGGGTCACAGAGGAATAATTGAATCCTCTGTGACCCTCTGTGCTCACCGTGATTATTTCGATTTTGATCGCTGAGAATATCCCTCGCAAAATGAAATGTATTCGCTGAATTGTCATCTAAATATGGTGCGTCTTGACTAAAGAAAGCGACAACGAAAGAGCCTTGATCAGATACCTTCTCGGTGAGCTGGACGAGAATGAGCGGGGCAGGGTCGAGGAACGCTATTTCAATGACGAGGCTTTTTTCGAACAGCTCCTGATAGCTGAAGACGAATTAATTGACGCATACGTAAGAGGTAAGCTCACGCCGGAAAGCCTAAAGCGTTTCGAGGAGCACTTCCTTCGATCACCTGAGCGCCGCGAGCGGGTTGATTTCGCGCTGGCATGGTCAAGCTATACTTCACGGTCATCCTTACCCGAAGTCAAATCGCTGGAAGCCGCGCGACAGCGATCTTTTTTCGCGAGAATTAAGGTGAGAAGAGGCGCAGCCTTCGCCGCGATTGCCGCGCTTCTGCTGCTGGCAATTGGCGGTTCATTCCTTTTGGTCGAGATGACGCGGCTCAGGGATGTGTTGGACCGCGCAAGGATAGAGCGCGCCGCGCTCGAAAGCAAGCGGAAAGAGCTTGAAGAGCTGGCGAAAATACTCGAAGACGAGCGTAACCGGCAGCGGCAGGGATCAGTTGAACCGGCTGGCGGATCTTCGAAAGCTGCGATCTCTTTTGTTCTCGGGCTTGGTCTTCTTCGCGGCTCAGTCGAGTCAAATACTCTTGCGATCCCCGAGGGGACCAGGGCTGTGCGCATAATTATGAACTTCAGCGCAGGTGATCGCAGTAATTACAACGTGATACTCAAGACGGTTGACGGCGCAGAGGCGCTATCGGGTCTATCACTCTAAGCCTGCCTGCCGATTTACTAAAGGAAGACGATTATATACTCACTCTGACCGGGATCGATGCCGCCGGCGAAGCAGTGGATGTCGTGGATTATACTTTCCGTATAGCGAGCGGTTAATAATGGCCCTGGAAGCTCACGACCCGGTGGTCTCGCTTGCAGCAGAAGCTGGAGTCTCTTCTTTATCCTCCCTGCTAACTTCGGTCGATTGGTACTCGGTGATGAGCGGGCTGCTTCCCGCGCGTGTCACGTACGCCCATATCCACTGCCTCATCACCGTTGCGCGGCTGCGAAACCCTATGAGCAGAAAAACGTGGACGACCGACCAGAGAAGCCACGCCACCCAGCCCGAAAACTTCTTCTTTCCGAATTCCGCTACCGCGCGGTGATGACCGATGGTCGCCATTATCCCCCGGTTCTGATATTTGAACAGAAGCCGACTTTCGCCTCGCAGATCGTGAAGGATGTTTTCAGCCGCGGCCTTTCCCTGCTGCAAAGCCGCAGCGGCAAGCCCCGGCACCTGTGTGCCGTTCGCATCGGTGAGGGCCGACATATCGCCGATAACAAAAACTTCGCTCCGCCCCGGCAGGCTCAAGTCCTGTTCGATCAAGACTCGCCCGGCCCGGTCTGTCTCGACGCCGAGCTCCTTGCCGAGCGGCGAGGCGGCCACTCCGCTGGCCCAGAGACTGAGATCGGTCGATATCCATTCGTCCCCGACCTTGATGCGCCCCGGCTCGACCGCCGTCACCAGGCTGTTGGTGTAAACCTCTACTCCCAGCTCCTTCAATTGCTGTTCGGCCCTTCGAGAGGATTCTTCGGAAAAAGCCCCCAGAATGCGCCCGGCTCCTTCATAAAGGCAGACTCGTGTTTTTGTCGTGTCGATTGCTTTGAAATCCTTCGCCAGGCTGAGCCTCGCCAGATCGGCGATGGCCCCCGCAAGCTCTACGCCGGTCGGGCCGCCGCCGATAACGGCGAAGCTCGGCGGCTCCTGTCTGCCGGTCAGGAGCGCTTCGCGCTCTGCCTTCTCAAAGGCGAGAAGCAACCGGCGGCGTATCTCCACCGCGTCTTCAATCGTCTTTAGCCCGGGCGCTTCAGTCTCCCATTCGTCGTGACCGAAGTAAGCGTGGCGCGCTCCGGCAGCGACTATCAGATAATCGTAATCGAGCTGGGAGCCGTCGCTGAGCTTCACACGCCGCGAGGCGAGGTCGAACCCTGTGACCTCGCCCAGAATGGTTCGGACGTTGCGGGCGTCGCGCAGGATATGGCGCAGCGAGGCGGCGGTCTCGCCGGGAGAGAGCACGGAAAGCGCGACCTGATAAAGCAGCGGTTGGAAAGTGTGATGGTTCTTGCGGTCGATGAGCGTGACCTCGACCGCTTGATTAGAGAGAGCTTTCGCCGCGTAAAGTCCGCCGAAACCGCCGCCGACGATAATCACTCTGGGGTGTAAGGATTTCGAAGATTTCACATGCTTAAGCTTATCCGAGTAGCGTCCTCGATTTTGTATAACGCAGAGAAGTCGGGCGTGTCAACGAGGGACGCATGGGAATCATTCAAACCTCTGTTGCCGGGGCCTCGGCTGCGTTTGCTTTCCTCAGTCACCCCTGTATAATGTCCCCGCTGAAGGATGGCCTTATTCACATTCTACAAAAGCTTTCCCTTCAGGAGCGCTCAGGGAAATCCTGTGTCAGAGAGCTTGAATCGCTGCCAGCATCGCTACGCAATTCAAGCCTTCCCGTCTTGATGGCTTTCGCGCTGTTGAGACCAACATCTTACAAAGGAAAAACACAATGAATAATCTCAATTTAGTTCAAGGCGTTTATGATGCATTTGCCAAAGGCGACATTCCGGTGGTGATTGGCTTTTTAAGCCCCGATATTGACTGGACCGAAGCCGAAGGCTTTCCCTACGGCGGGACCTACCGAGGCCCTGATGCTGTGTTGGAAGGCGTTTTTATGAGGCTGGGCACAGAGTGGGAGGGTTTCGCTGCTGTGCCAGATGAATTCATCGATGGCGGAGATACCGTCGTCGTGCTGGGCAGGTACAGCGGAAAGTACAAAGCCACAGGAAAGAGCTTTCAATCCGACTTTGCGCATGTCTGGAAGGTGCGAGAAGGGAAAGCCGTCAGGTTTGTGCAATACACGGACACGCTGCTCGTTCATCGAGCACTACAACCATAGCCAGCGGGCGAGGCTGCAATGCTATGTTAACTGTCAATGCTCATATAAACGGGCACGACACTGCGCCCGTCGTTTATATGAGCGCAGGTCGTGCCTCTCAGCCTCCGTTTTACGGGACAATTGTGATGTGGTTTTCAACTTTAGAGACACCGGGCGCTGCCCACGCGGCACGCCCGACCTCTTGCCTCTCGAAACACGACCGCACGTTGCCCCGGAGCTTCAGGCGTGCCGGTCCAGTTAGATCGAAGATCAACCAACACCTCCTGCGGCGTAGGGGTCTCATTGAAGCATTCAGGTAATTGAAGCCGTTGGAACCGCATTCGCATGCAATCATCAGAAGATCGGAGGTCAGGCAGCATGAGTGACAAAAAGAGAGACGAGCTAACCGTATCGGAAGCGAAGGACGTTTGTGGAGCAGATTGCCCTAACTGCATAGGAGGAACATGCTGTCTGGAGACTGGCCATCATAGCCTGCACCGGTGTAACTCTTGCGGGGAGAGCTGGGAGACCCTGCATCACTTCGGTTCTTATACCGGTCTATGATCAGAGGGCCGGCCAACACTCCATTTAAATGAGTTATCGAATTCTCGCGGATTTCGTCGTCCTCCTGCATCTGGCATTTGTTTTGTTCGTCCTGTTTGGAGGGCTGCTGGTTCTCAAGTGGAAGCGTTGCGCCTTGATTCACATCCCGGCTTTCTTTTGGGGAGCGCTGATCGAATTTACAGGTTGGATATGCCCTTTAACGCCACTTGAAAACTGGCTCCGCCAGAAAGGCGGCGAGCGCGGATACAGTGATGGCTTCATTGAGCATTATATTGTCGCCCTTCTTTATCCAGCCTCGCTCTCCAGGCGATTACAGATCACATTCGGAATCCTGGTATTGATCGTCAATCTCGGAGTCTACGGCTATATAGTGTGGCGGGGACGCAGGGCCAATCGGGCGCTGAAGCAGTAGGTCAAGCCATAAAAAGATGACTCGAAAATCGATAGCCTTGGCGCGGTTCGTAATACAAAAGCCGTTGAGGTGAAGCATCTCAGAATGGTTGAAACAATCTGACCTTTGTCGATAACATATCCCGGATCGATCCGTTTCGAGGATATGATGGTATTGCAGACCTGATTGCTTTAGAAAGGGTAGTTCTATGATAGACGAGCGAAGACAGCATCTTGAGGTCATAGCATCTCATCTTACGCACTCCTATTACACGGTTCATACGGCGGGCAGCCCTGACCACAGGGAGATAATTGATACTTATCTCTTCTTCCTTGAGGCGCTGGAGATTCATGACAGGCAAAAGCCGGGAGAGAGGCCGCTTGCGTCGAGCGATACTCTCGCGCCATATGAGGCGGATAAAGAAGAGCATTGAATTATCTCTCTCAACTTGGCTTCACCCGCTCAGTCACGTCTTCGGCACGTTAATAGGCTTGTTCGTGTCTCAGCTTCCCGGCCAGAAGGCGGCCAGCTTCCGTGCGATCCTTCTATCGTTTTTCCATAGCTCCTCCCTTCAGCTATTCGACTTCGGTGTCCTGCTGACGGGCGTACAGCGTCGGCTCGCGTTTGATGACTATCTCGCGTTTGATGACTATCTCGTCGCCCGGCACGGCAAGGTCAATCCTGACGTGGCAGTGCGGCCCCTCGCGGTGATGGCGGTGCGGGACTTCGATTATCACGCGACAGCTCATGATGTGATTGTAGAACCTGTCAAGGCCCTCGGCGGCGACAGTCTGGCGTTGACCTGGTGGGTCTTATTGCGCGTCATGTGGGATTTCGCTCACCTTCGTGTGGTGCTTTACGCAAGACAGACTGACGCCCTGCTGATAAGGCTGCGACATGAAAACTTGCAAATTCGGCACCACCCTTGCTCTGCTACTATAAATAGCAGCAAGGAGATGAGGTTAGAGCCGGGAACTGAAATGCTGATCCGTGCTCAACAGAACCGGCTCATAGGACTGCGGCTTGTTCCGTTGCAAACGAAGAGATTCCGGCTCAACCGCGCAGGGGCGGGCGATGCGGCGTGGCTCGGTGATCTGCTGTACAGGCTCGGCGAGCCGTTCGGCACGCAAGTTCAGGTGGAGGGCGATAGCTGGACCTTACGAGGACTTTAGAGCGAGCAGTTCGTGCCTGCCCGCTAGGCATACCCGTTGCGAGTCAAAACCGTTTTGAAGGAGGGTTGCTTATGATCGGCGAACTTGATCAAGTAGAAATAGACAAGCTCTTGCGCTCGGAAGTAATTGGCCGCATCGCCTGTCATGCTGGCGGGCTGATCCATATAGCGCCCGTCGTTTATGCATACGAAGGCAATAGCATCTATGGCCACACGGACGAAGGTATGAAGCTCCGCCTCATGCGTGCTGACCCACACGTCTGCTTTGAGGTCGATCAGATAGAGAATATAGCTAACTGGCGGAGCGTCATCATCCGAGGGAGATTTGAGGAGTTGAATGGGGAA
>DASTET010000481.1:0-2638 GCA_035709445.1 Blastocatellia bacterium
TGAGGCGGCTTGCCGAAGGCAGATAGGCCAGCCGTTTTACGGCTGGTTTCAGATTAGCCAATTGGCCTTAGCGCGCTTGAGCGCGCTTACCTTGACGAGGCTTTAGCCACAAGGCTAAACCACAGGGATAAGGACGCTTAAGCGCCCTCGGCCGTTTGGCTGACTTACAACCAGCGCTAAAAGCGCTGGCCTATATGCCTTCGGCAAGCCGCCTCAAGGCGGCTACATAACATCCTGTAAAGTAATAAATATAGTAACAGCGAGGAGCTGACTGCTTCTTTCTGGCTTCTCACTTCTGGATTCTGGATTCTGACTCCTGACTTCTAACAGGGCTTGTAAGCCCGTCCTACTCGGCGTAACCTGTAAATCGCCGTGGTCAATGTCGAGATAGTCGCAATAGGCAACGAGGTCCTGCTCGGCCTGGTGCAGGACACAAACTCGAACTATCTCTGCCGGGTCGTGCGCGGGATGGGCGGGCGGGTCCGGCATATCGCTATCGTGCGCGACGAGGTCGATTCAATAGTCGAAGACCTGCGCGCATCGCTCGACCGGGGAGCAGAGATGATCTTCACCTGCGGCGGGCTCGGACCCACGGCAGACGACCTGACGCTGGCCGCCGTCGCCGAAGCCGCGCGCGTGCAGCTTGAGACGAACGCGGCTGCTCGCGATTTTGTCGAGCGCCGCTACCGTGAGCTTGCGCGCGAGGGGCGGGTCGCAAGCTCGGAGATGAACGACGCGAGACTCAAGATGGCCCGCCTGCCCGCAGGTGCCTCGATGAGAGAGAATCCCGTAGGGGCCGCGCCTGCCGTGATGATGCAGGTCGGCAGCAGCCGCATTGTCTCGCTTCCGGGCGTGCCCGCAGAGTTGAAAGCGATAGTCGAGGGGCCGCTCCAGAAGCTGCTCGGCGAAGTCTTCGGGCGCGGCAGCTACCGCGAGCGCGAGTTTACGGTCGAGTGCAACGACGAGTCTCTGCTCGCGCCCGCGCTCCGCAAGGTCGCGGCGGACCATCCCGAAGTCTATATCAAATCGCGCGCGAGCCATTTCGGGCCTGACGTTCGGTTCAGGATTCTAATATCCGCCTCGGCCACCAGCGCGCAGGAAGCCGACGCAATGATAAGACGGGCATCGGATGACCTCACACTAGCGTTGCGCGAAGCCGGGATCAAAGATTAAAACCTTGCCAGAGCAAGCCCGCGACTGAACCCTTCGTGGACTACCTCCCAGCTCACGGCCCGCATGCGAAGCTCGTTCATGAGGTCAGTGCAATCGCCCTCGCTCATATGGGTCCACAGCACCCATACCGTTGTGCCCGGCTCCGGAAATCTTCTTCGAGTGTTTGTTACTACATCCTCAACAGGGAGCGGTTCGGGCAGGCTTCGCACCTGGGCTATCGAACACGGATGGACCCACACGGTGTTTGCGATCTCAGGCCGGATAAGGCCCAGCATCGGGCGGATGTTATCAGGCGGCTCGGACAGTATGAAATCTCTGTACCTGTCGACCGAATAGAGCAGGATGATAGCGGCGGCAAAAGACAAAAAGACCCCCCCCTCTTCAGACCGGGACGGCTCGAAAAGAATAATGCCCCCTCTATTATAAGTATCTGTGTGTGGACCTGTGCGAAGAGCGTTAGCCTCCCCGCGCAGATAGGATAGCTTATGATGGCGCTTGAGAAAACCACCGAAATGAGCAGGACCAGCGATCCGAGCGTGCGAGACCCCCATCTTTTCTCGTTCTCGTCAAGTTCGCCGCTCACCCATCGCTTCACAGCCCAATACACCCCGGCGATCTGTAACGGGATGACAGCGACAACCACCAGAGGCATCAGACGCCCGTGGTGCCAGCCCCATATGAAATCTGCGGTCAACTTCATAGCACTTATCGCCCCTTCACTCAGCCGCGATGCCAGTATGCAGTTCTTCCAATAAGATTCAATTGAGCCGCGCGTCAGGAGATTAAACCTGTAGTCGGTAGCCCAAATAGTTACCATTCCCATAGAGACAGGCAGGACAAGCGAGGCCACGGCCCTTATGTTGAGAGACCGTTCCTGTCGGCGCAATCTGTACAGATACCACCCGACACTGCGAGCCATTAATGCAACTGGATAGCTGTAGGAGACGAAGCACCCTATAGCCAGCAGCGGCAGTAGCTTCTTGTCTTTTCCGTCGCCGAGGGTTCTATTGAAGAAATCGTCCGGGAGGATGAAAGGTATGATCGAAAGCAGCACATCGAACGAGTATTGTTTTAGCTGTACCGCCTGATCCATCCAGTAGGTTGACCCGATAAGAAGAGACCCTGCGATAAGACAAGGCGGAATTGAGGTCCTCGCGCGTTTTACTAATAGTCGCGCCCAGAGCAGAGTGCCCGCTATGAAGCAAAGCGATGGGACAAACCTGAGCACCTGAGTCTTATATCCGAAGATGTCTCGCAGCGTGGCTATCGACGCGAGGTAGATGCGTGGAAAATGCTGTCCGTATTCGAGCTGGGCGAATAATGAGGAGATCGAGCGCTCACGGATCGAGACCGCGATAAAAGCCTCGTCAAGCCAGAAGGAGGGATCGTCGAAGTACCTGATCGCCCACGCCAGTATTAAAGTGGCGGCGCAAGCCCATATGAAATAACGCGGCTCGACGGTGCA
>DASTET010000482.1:0-5923 GCA_035709445.1 Blastocatellia bacterium
AGGTTGGTACGTTCGAAATGGCGGAACCAGCGCGTCCGCTCTGCGCCTGAAAACCAGAGCTATCGAGCCGGTATCCGTTGACTGAACTGCGCCTTATTGCTCGTCCCAGGAATAGCTCCCGTCCACGGCTTGCCCTCAAGCGGCCCGCCTGCCCGCATCACAAACAGGTGCAAGTCAGTTTGAACAACGGGCACTCTAAAATGCCGGGGTGAGCCTTCCCGTTACGTTAATATCCTTAGAATTCTATTTGTGGGTTGCGCCCCTGATATATGTCTATGTTTCCGATACGCGGTTATATTATTCCTATAACTGGAGAGGGTCAATCTCGAACGGGGATATTAATGGCAGGGATTTATGCCCGCGCTCGGTCATTGCGGTTCAGCGAATATCTTCTACTGCTTCTTATTCTGCTTTATATATTGCTGAATCTTTTCCCTGTCCGGGTGGTCCGGCCTTTTGGCGAGAAACTGCTCATACTCGGCAACGGCCCTATCTTTCAGCCCCGCCCCGTTAAAAAGCAGGGCGAGCCGCAGGTGGGCTTCCGCTTTGCCCACGGGGTCGAGCTTTAAGGCTTCATAGAGATACCCGACCGCTTTCGAGCCCTTCTTCACTTGCAGGTAGGATTCGCCGAGAAAGTAATTGGCGTCGGCTGATAAAGGGTGCGCTTTGACGGCCTTATCCAGGGTTTCGATGGCGCCTTCATAATCTTTCTTCGCCATCCTGAGCTTCCCGTAATTGAGCAGGGCCAGCGCGAAAGAAGGCTGATGCTGTAAGGCGCTCTTATAGGCGCTCCCGGCCTCACCAAGGTTTCCCTGTCTGAAATAGACCGTCCCAAGCTCGGTCCAGGCGATGAAATCCTTCGGGTCGGTCTCGACGACCTGCCTGAGCAGCGATATTGCCTGCGAATAGTCCTTCGCCTTAATAGCGGCCAGGGCCTTTTCAAACAGGGCCTTGTTTGCCGGGGTCCGATCATAAAGATCAGCCGCCGAGACTACCGCCGAGCCGTCGGCTTTAGCTCTGCCGGTCTCATCCGGGCGCCATTCCAGAAATATATCGCGCCGGATATCGGTCTTCTGGGCCTCGGCCAGCCGTACGTGAAGGCGCGTGATCTCCTGCGCTTCCAGTTCAATAGCGATATAGTACTCGCCGTTAGGCAGGTCGAAAAAACGGTACCGCCCGTTATTGGTGATCATCTGGCGCGAGATGGGATGGCCGTTAGCCGCGTAGAGCACCATGTGGAAAGTCTCAGGCTTGGGACCGCTTATACGGCTCTCATCAATCTTGAAATCGCCAAACAGCGTGTGACCGCCCCCTCTCTGGCCCGCAACTGTCATCGGACCAGAGAAAGCGATAAGCAGAATGATAAGAAAACCCCGTTTCATGGCCGCTATGCTACCATAAGACCTTTTTAAATGGGAGCAGACATATGTAATTCCACTATATTGAGCATGCCTGCTTCTCTCATGAGAACGGAAGTTCGTGTCTGTGACAGGTAGATACTGCTTTTTTGCTTTTCAAGGACCCCCGTTCCAAAAAAGCTATTTGAGTGGTATATTGCGCCCAACTCGGCAACCATGAGGGAATTTGGATTGTGGCTGTCAAATAACCTCCTCTTCTTCTCTGGTTGAGGGACACAACCATTGAAGGGACGCAGAAAAAAACGGAAGGGAAGCTCGCCCGAGTGACTCTTCCGTTATTTTTTTTGCTTGACCAGCCTCTCGGAGGCGTGGCTTGAAAAGGCCGCGAGGCATCTTCTATACTTTACCGGCGACAACTGCTGGAGGGGTATCCTAATGGTAAGGAAGCGGTCTTGAAAACCGCCGAGCGAAAGCTCTTGCAGGTTCGAGTCCTGTCCCCTCCGCTCCACTTTTACCGCACGCGGCTACAAAAGACCTGTCCACCATGCGCGCAGCCTTTATCGTCCCCGGCCCGATAGACCGTATGACGGGCGGGTCGCTCTACGACAGGCGGCTGCGCGATTATCTCCTCGGTCGGGGCGTCGAAATCCATACTCTCAGCGTGCCCGACGTGTCCTACGCTTTCAGCCTGATAGCTTCGCCCCTCATCTCGCTCTCGCTTGCCGCAAGGCTCGCCGGTCAAAGCCTCGACCTCTTAATTATCGATGCCTGGGCGCACCCGTGCCTGCTGCCGTTTATACTGGCCAGCCGGTTGTCTCGAAAAACAAGGCTTGTTCTGATAGCCCACCAGCTCAGGTGGGTCGAGCAAAAATCGAATGCGGGCGCAAGCCTCGCCTCAACCGTCGAGCGCGCGGCGCTCAAATCGGCGGACCTCGTCATAACGGTGAGCCGCTTTATGCGGGCAAATATAGAAAAACTGGGGATCGATGCGTCGAAGCTCCTGGCAGCCCCGCCGGGCTCAGACGGCGTGAAGGAGGGCGACCTTTTGCCCGGAAACAGAAATCGCGAGGAGCAGATCAGGCTATTGTTTGTCGGCAACTGCGCCCGTCGCAAAGGGCTTGATTACCTGGCGCAGGCGTTATCTTTATTGAAGGACCCGCTCGTCTCGCTCGACGTGGTAGGGGACGGCCGGTTCGAGCCTGCATACTCGGATAAGCTCCGCCGCGATATCGAGGCGCTCGATCTCGGCGGCGCGATCCGTTTTCATGGCCGCGTGTCGGAGGAGGCGTTGCGGTCGTTCTACTCGAACGCGGATGTGTTCGTGATGCCCTCTCTCTACGAGGGGTATGGAATTGTCTATGCCGAGGCGATGAGGGCGGGGCTTCCCATCATCGCCACGCAGGGCGGGCCTGCTTCAGAGATAGCGCGAGAGGGAGAGAACGCGCTTTTCGTTCCGCCGGCCGACGCGCGGTCTCTTGCAGCCGCCATCCATAGCCTTGCATCCGATCCCGGCCTGCGCTCGCGCTTTGCTCGACGCAGCCTTGAGCTTGCGCAGGGGCTGCCGACCTGGCAGGAGACCTGCGAGCAAGTCCACAGTTCAATCGAATCGCTCTTTGTAGGCTGCAAAGACCGAAGGTGATTCCCATACGGTTACCTTGAGACTCGCTGCCGATGCATCGCGCAGCTGCGGCTCCATCCGGCTGAAGATGTAGCGCGCGACCGTCTCTGCCGTCGTGTTGGCCCCGGCGAATGCTGCGACCTCGTTCAGGTTTCGATAATGCAGCTCGTCGAGCGCGGCGCGCAGGTCCCGACGCAGCCGGCCTATATCATAAAAAGTCCCCGTCTCGTCTATCTCTGGCGCCTCCACCCTGACCTCTACGCGATAGGTATGCCCGTGGAGCATTGTGGCGGGGCCGAAATCGCCCGCGAGCGAATGCGCCGCTTCGAACTCGTCAATGACTCCGATCTCAAACATATCTCAAATCTCAAATTTAAAATCTCAGAACGACCTGCACCGCGTCTTCGGGCCGTTCATCGATGATGCGGTATCCGGCGGCTGCGTCACTGAAAGCGATCGTATGCGTGACCATCTCACTGAGCCGCAGGTCGATCAGATAAGAGACGGCAAGCTCCCGCCGCCGCTCGACATTCCAGCGCGGAAAGAGTCCCGCATCGATGTTAGACACCTGCGAGCTTCTTATGGTCAATCGCCTTCGGTGAAAGTCGTCGCCGAGCGGGACCGGCGCGCGCTTGTTTCCGTACCAGGAGACTATGACCACGCGCCCCTGGAAGGCTGTGGCTCTTATCGCCTCATCCAGGGTCTCAGGTCGCCCGGAGACTTCTATAACCACGTCGGCGCCGGCCCCTGCGGTCAGCTCGCGGACCCTCTCGGCAGGCGGCTCGACTGACGGGTCTATAGTGAAATCGGCTCCCAGAGCCAGCGACAGGGCGCGGCGTTTTTCAAACAGATCGGCTGTCACGACGAGGCTCGCTCCCGCGCGCCGGGCAAGCCGGGTCATCAGCAGACCGACCGTCCCCTGCCCGAATATAGCCACGCGCTCGCCGAGAAGCGGCCCGGCATCGAGCATTGCGTTGATTGCGGTCTCCGTGCTTGCCAGAAAGACTCCTCTTTGCGGGTCGATATCGCGCGGCAGTTTTACGACGAACTCTACGGGCAGAGTGTATTCGCTCTCGTGCGGGTTGAACGCAAAGACGAGATCGCCTTTCGCGAAGCCTTTCACCTCCGGGCCGGTCTCTACGATGTGGCCGACGCTCGCGTAGCCGTACTTGATCGGATACGCGAAACTGCCTTCTATCGTAGGGATAGTAAGGTCAGGCGACAGGCCGTGCGGGACCTCGCCGCGATAGATGAGCATTTCGGTCCCGTGGCTTATGGCGGAATAGAGCGCGCTTACGCGCACTTCGCCCTGCCCCGGTCTTTGCGGGACACTCTTTCGTATCTCGACCCGGCGAGGTCCTGTGAACCAGAGGCTTTCTGCTGTGTCTGCCTTCATCGGATCACGCTCTGGTCGTCTTTTTCAGACGCCCGTCAAAAATCACGTCGGGGCCGAGCCTGCGAATCTTTATCGAAGAGAAGGTGATCGCATCGCGCAGGCGGGTTATGCTGAGATCGCCTATCGCTTCTACCCCGCGCCCGATTATCTTGGGGGCGACAGCTATTACCACGCGGTCGGCCAGGTCACCGGCCAGAAGCGAGGTGATTATACCCGCCCCGCCCTCGACCAGCAGCGACGACACACGGCGGCGGCCAAGCGCCTCCAGTACCTCGAACAGGTTCACGCCCGGAGCGAAGTCGCTTGCCGGGAGCCAGAGGATCTCGGCGCCGAGTTTTTCAAGCTCGGCGGCCCGCTCGCGGTCAGCCCTCTCTGTTGCGGCGATCAGCGTGCGGTGCGCCGCCCCTTCGGCGATCACGCGGGCGGTGAGCGGGATTCGAAGGTGGCTGTCGATGACCACCCGCAGCGGATCGCGGCCGTTCACTAGCCTGACCGTGAGCCTCGGGTCGTCGGTGAGCACAGTGCCTATCCCGACCATAATGGCGTCGTGCCGGCAGCGAAGCTGGTGGGCCAGCCTAAGCGAAGCCGGGCCGCTTATCCACTGAGAGTCTCCCGTAGCTGTTGCTATCCGCCCATCGAGCGTGGAGGCGAATTTGACTGTGACGAAGGGCAACCCTGTGGCGGAATACTTGTAGTAGGCCTCGTTAACCTCGCGGCACTGCTCTTCGCACACGCCCGTTACGACTTCGACGCCCGCCCGGCGAAGACTTGCGAGTGCGACGCTCTGATCGAGGCTTGCGGAGTTCGGGTCTCCGATGACGACCCGGCTGACTCGACCGCGTATTACCACGGCGGCGGCGGCTTCGGGGATGAGGTTGGCGTATAGCGTCGCCCCTTTCGAGAGCGCGCCTGCCTCTTCGAGCGCAAAGGCGACAGCCTCCGCGTGGGGTTCCGGGCCGCTCGCGCCCTGACCTACCACCCGGTCCCCGGCAACAACGACCGCTCCTGCCAGCAGGCTGGCCGAAGACCTGGCGGCACCCTTGCGCGCAAGCCTGAGCGCAAGGCGCATGTATCGCTCGTCTCTCTTCATCATCTGACCGATTTCAGTTTAGCGCAGCCGGTTGAAGATCAGAAGCCAGAAGCCGGAAGCCAGAAGCCAGAATCTTTCATCTTTCGAGTCTCTACAGACTTCTGAGTTCTGGCTTCCGGCTTCTTGTATTTGCAGAGAGTTTTGAAAGAAGGCTATGATGAGGGGGTTATGATTGTGGAGCTGGTTAAGGAATTCACCTTCGAAGCGGCGCACCGGCTGCCCGAAGTGCCGGAGGGTCACAAGTGCGCTCGACTCCACGGCCACTCGTTCCGCTGCGAGGTGGCCGTGCGTGGTGAAGTCGACAGGCGGATGGGATGGTTCATCGATTACGCCGAGATCAGCGAGGCGTTTGAGCCGCTGCGCAGGCGGCTCGACCATTATTACCTGAACGAGATCGAAGGGCTCGAAAACCCCACGAGCGAGATGCTTGCCCGCTGGATATGGGAGCGATTGGAAGGCCG
>DASTET010000483.1:0-7262 GCA_035709445.1 Blastocatellia bacterium
CGAACGGTGGTCGAGTTGCAGGAGCGCATACTCGACATGATAGACCGGACGAATGCGCGGGCGGTGCTCATCGATATATCGCTTCTGGAGATGGTCGATTCTTTCACCGGGCGAATGCTTTCCGACATCGCATCCATGACATCTATTATGGATGCCGAGACAGTTGTTGTCGGCATGCAGCCGGCTGTGGCCATCACGCTGGTAGAGCTTGGACTCGAGCTGAAAGGCGTGTCGACCGCACTCGACGTAGACGACGGGTTGCGAGTACTCAAAGAGCGAATAAGAGAGAAGCAGCGGTCACACGCAGTGGTTGCGGACGAGCATGCCTGACGGGAAAGCCACTCTCATAGAGATAGAGTATAACGAGGACATCATAAGGGTCCGCGCCTCCGTTCTGAGCGCTGCTCGAGAGATGGGTTTCAAGAGGGTCGATCAGGTGCGGCTTGTGACTGCGGCGAGCGAGCTTGCCCGGAACATAAAGCTCTACGCCGGTCGAGGCAGGGTTGAGATACTGCGGATCAATAATAACGGCAGGAGAGGGCTCCAGATAAAGTTCGAGGATAACGGGCCGGGCATAGTCGACATAAAGCTTGCGATGACCGATGGGTACACGACAAGCCGGGGATTGGGCAAAGGGCTGCCGGGCTCGCGCCGCCTTGTCGACGAATTTGAGATCGACTCGGAAGCGGGGCGGGGGACGGTCGTGATCATAAGAAAGTGGCTCTGACTGTTATGGATTTGAGATTTCGGATTTGAGATTTCGGATTTGAGATTTGATATCAAGATGAAGTCCTTCGAATCAATCGGTTTGACCCATGAAGGCGACATAGGCCAGGCGAAGCGGGCGGTTCGTCGCCGCGCAGCCGAGATCGGATTCAACGACCGCCAGCTCGCCGAGATAGACATAGCGATCAACGAGATCGGCTCGAACGCCGTCAAGTTCGGCAGAGGCACAGGCCAGCTCTATTTCACGCCAGCCGACCCCCACCTCGACCCCGCGGGGATCGAGATCATATACACGGATAAAGGGCCGGGCATAGAGGACACCTCGCTTGCCATCGAGGACGGCTATACGACGGCAGGCTCTATGGGGGCCGGTCTCGGCGCGATTCGCCGCATGGCCGACGAGTTCTATATTTACTCGGTCATCGAGAGCCAGACTCGAAGGCTGCCGCTTTTCGGGCGGACTACACACGGGACCGCCATCGTTTTCAGAAAACGGCTCGAAAACGGCGCGCCGGAAAGGATCGGCCCCTCGCTCTGGGGTATCTTCACTCGCGCGCCTGCCGGAGAGTCACACAACGGCGATGCTTATGTGGTCAGACGTAATCACAATCGGTATCTGCTCGCCGTGATAGATGGCCTCGGTCACGGGCTTGGGGCGATGGAGGCCTCGCAAGCGGCGGTTATATCCATAGGCGAGAATGAGACTGAAGGAGTCGAGAACATCGTGCGGCGCGCTCACGACGCTCTGCGCGCGACAAGAGGGGTGGTGCTGGGGCTGGCCGCCATCGACCTCAGCACGGGCGAGGTCGAGTATGCGGGGATAGGAAATGCAGATTTTCGCGTTCTTTCGGGACACGGCTCGCAGAGGTTTATCTCTATAAACGGGACGCTCGGGTCGAGGCTGGACCGGGTTAAGGTCTTCAGAGAGAAGCTGCCGAAAGTAGCTACCATAGTAATGTCGACCGATGGGATTTCAGAGCGATGGGACCCGGATAATTATCCGGGGCTGCTGGGTCTGCACCCGCAGTTGCTCTGCGCCGTGGTCATGCGCGATTATAGCCGCCCGAAAGACGATGCGACTATTGTATGCGGGAGGTTGAGCTTTGACCTCAGAGATGCTTAATGATTCAAGCGAGGAGTCTGCGGAGCGCGAAAAAATAGGCTCGATACATGTGACTCGCGAGTCGGACATAGTTCTGGTGCGCGACCGAATAAGGCTTGCGGCGAGGGAGCTTGGGTTCGACAACGTCACTCAGATAAAGCTGACGACCGCTGCTTCTGAGCTTACGCGCAACATATACGAATACGCCGGTAAAGGTGCCATCACAGTATCGATAATCGAAAAGAGTGGGCAGACAGGGATGGAGATACTCTTTGAGGACGAAGGGCCGGGTATCCCCGACATCGAAAAGATCATGTCGGGGCAGTTCCAGTCGGGGAGCGGGCTGGGGAAGGGGATAACCGGCTCGCGGCGTTTGATGGACGAGTTCTCCATAGAGACGGGGCCAGGGCTCGGCACCCGCATAAGGGCCACAAAATGGTTCGATCCGAATCAACGGCCCCTCAAGAGCGTCGATGATATTCGCAAGCTCTTTTTCTCGGCCACCGAATCGGGGATGATCGAAGAGCTTCAATCGCAGAACAAGGAGCTTGTGCGAGTCCTGGGCGAGCTTACCGAGAGCCGCGAAGAGCTAAAGAAGGCCAACTTTGATTTGAAACTGGCCAACGAAAAGCTGACCGAGGTGGATCAGATGAAGTCTCGCTTCATCTCGACAATCGCCCACGAAGTTCGCACGCCCTTAAACGCCATGACGGGCTTGATACAGGTATTGATCCGCGATAAAAGCGAGCCCCTGACGCCGCGCCAGCTTGAGACCGTAGAGAGGCTGGAACGGTCGGCGACCATGCTGGTGAGGCTTGTCAACGACCTGCTCGATCTGTCCCGGTTGCAGGCGGGCAAGATGCAGATACGGGTTCAGAGCTTCGATGCGGCGGAGCTGATCGATTCCATATACAATGGTCTCAAGCAGACGGCGAGCGACAAGGGTGTTGTATTCAGCTATGGCATCGAGCCGAGTCTGGCAGTGGTAAACAGCGACCCCACGAAAGTCGCCCAGGTCTTAACAAACCTTGCGTCGAACGCTATCAAGTTCACTCCATCGGGCGGAACGGTTACGATCCGCGCGGGGCTCGACGCGGGGCAGATGTGGCGCATCGAGGTCATCGATACCGGAATAGGGATCACAGAGGACCAGGTGCCGCTCATCTTTGAGGAGTTCCGTCAGGTGAATCTTTCCAGCCCGCACCACAGCGGCGGGACCGGACTGGGTCTGCCTATCAGCAAACGGCTGGTCGATCTTCTCGGCGGCAAGCTCAAGGTAATCAGCACGCCGGGGCACGGCTCGACCTTCACAGTCATCTGGCCGCTCGACGTACGCGCGTACGTCTCCGATTCGTTTATTGCCGAGCGTTAGCACTCGCAAAAGCAGGCTGAACAGCGAAGCGCCCATGACGGTATTGCCCGGCTAGAAGAGCCACATCTCAGGCCGCAGCGCGTGCCACAGCTTTTCGGCAAGTATCAGCCCTATCGACTGGCGTCCGAAGCTTACCCGCGCAAACCCGGTCATGCCGGGTCGAAGAATGCCATCGGAGTTCTCAACAAGGACTTCTACTGGATAGAACCGCTGCCCCTGCTCGTTCAGGACGGGCTCGGCGTTGATCTTCGAGACCTGGCCGGTGAAGGTGCGACCGGGCACGGTCTTGAGCTTGAACCGGACGGGGCTGTCCAGCCGGACGTTGGCGATCTCGCGTTCGCTCACGTCGATTCTGAGGGTAAACTTTTCAAGCTCGCCTATGCGACATATCTCCTCGCCACGGTTGTATCTTCGGCCAATAGTCTTGTGAAGATCATCGCCGAGGATCACGCCCGCTCGCGAGGCGAGAATGTTCATCCCCTGATATTCTCGGTCGAGAATCTCTCTGCGCTGGCGGAGAGATTCAAGCTGCTGCCGGTTTGCGTGAAGCTCAGAGATGAGCGCTTCGAAGCTCGATCGGGCCGCGCGCGCATCAGTCTCGGCTACCAGAGAGGTCGTCTCCGTCCCGCTCGTCAGTCGGCGGTGCTCTACGAGCGCGTTCTCGAGGCGGGCGCGAGCGCCCTGAAGCTCTTTTTCGCTGACGCGCATCGCGGCAACCGCACGATCATAAAGCTGTTCGCCTATAAGGCCCTGTTCTGATAACTTTCTGTATCGCTCGACCTCGCGGCGATTGTGCTCAAGCTCGGTTTGCTTCAATTCGATATCGGATTGCAGGACGGCAAGAGAGGGAGGGAGGCTGCGCATATCTGCGCCGGACATAGCCCTGGCAATCTGGCTCGATTCGTCCCGAAGCTCCTTCGAAAGGCGCTTGCGGTCAAGCTCCTTGAAGTTTGCCGAAAGCAGCATCTCGCTTCTCACGCGCAACTCCTCTTCGAGACGCGAAGCATTCGAGGTGAGCCTCTCGATCTCGGCAGTGAGCTGTGTGAGCCTGTCTTCGATTTCAGGGTTAACAAGCCGCGCCAGTTTGGCGCCTTCGGCGACCACGTCGCCGGGCTGGACGTATATCTCGCGCAGTACGGCGTCGGTGTTGGCGCGCGCTATACCTTCGCGCCCGGGCGGGAGCAGCAGCGTGCAATCGCTTCCGGTCGAGGCCTCCCAGGGCGCGACGAGGGCGGCGGCTATAAGCAGGGCGAGCGACCATTTAATGGCCTTTCTCCGGCTTATCGGCCAGGTCTTTTGAGTCGGATGCTGGAGAGATGAGTTCTCTGGTTCTGCTTTTGGGGTGGCCGGTTGCGCTGACATAATTGTTACTCCTTTTGAAGACTCTCGCGGCGCGCGGGTGAAGCCTGCAATGAGGGGCTTCCACCACTTTTCGGTAAGCAGCAGCGCCAGGGTTATTGTTAGCAATACGCCTGCAAATCCGAGATTGCTCACGAGCCAGTCGCCCGCCCATCCTAAAACGAGCCAGACGAGAAGCATCGTGTAAGCTATCGAGCCCAGCCAGTAAGAGATATAAAGCGCCGGGCGGGCGGCGTGGACAGGCTTCTTCGTCTGCGGCCCATCGACTATCCTGTAAAACAGGGAGCGTACATATTCGGAGGATCTCGCCTGAAGGTTATGTTCGCCGACGAGTTGCGCAAGCGCATAATAGCCGTCCAGCTTGATGAGCGGGTTGCAGTTCATAATGATGTTGAAGCTTGCGCCTAAAAAGGTGATGAAGGCGAAATCGGCAAGCATCGAGTAAGGCGTGGAGACCAACCACACGGCGGCGCTTACGGCGCTCACCACAAGCTGGAAATATATCCCCGCAAAGATTACCCACATTCGCTCCCGGCGGCGTCCGAACCGGTAGATATCAGAGACATTGCAGTAAAGGGCGGGCAGGACATAGAAGATCATCAATACCCCCACCTCCCGCACATCGCCTCCGAAATGCTTGCAGGCCAGGCCGTGTGCCATCTCGTGTAGAGCGGTTATGGACAGAACGGCGAGAATTAAGGGCGCGAGCCCGTACACCAAATAAGTGTATGAGGTATAAGCGGCGACTTCGCTGGTGCGGGTGAGCATACCGAACAGGACTGTTATCATTAACGCGAAAGAAGCGGTCAGAAGTTGTTTTATGAAAAATCGTCCGACCGACGCATCTATTGAGGAAAGAAGCCGGTCGGGGTTGAAAAGACTAAACCTCAAATATAGTCCGCGTTCCTGCTTTAGAGTCCCGATCTTTGATTGAAGACCGCCTCGCGCCAGAAGCTCGAGAGAGTCTAGCCTGGCGAGAAATCGAATAAGTACGGAAGGGGCCACGCGAGGGCCGGATGCGTCTTTGCCTCCTGCTGCAATATCAAGGACAGCCTGTTTGCCATCAAGCTGAAGAAAGACCTTGTATCCGGTCTTCTTTAGCATAAAGTATCGCGATGTAGCAGTGTTTCTGACTATGTACCGAGTCGCGCCGTCTTCAACTTGCTCGCTCACGTCGACGCTGTCGGCTATACGAGGTGGATAGAGGCAATGAAGACCTTCTTGTTCATGAGGTATGTGCATGGTCTATAGAAAAAGCGGCTCGAAGTTGATTGACGGAAAAAAGGCGCGGTGGAGAGAACCTTGGCTGAAGATCGAGGATTCTATCCCTCGAATTGCCTCAATTCGGACCGGCCGCGCTCAAAGTGATTAGGAAACCGCTAGAATGATTCCGCGTGCAAAAACCGGGTGCCACTCTCAAAACTGGACTTCCAGTCCCTTACAGGAATCGGCTCTCTCTAAGTCTTCGCTTCCTGCCAATTTAAGCCTGGAAGTCCTGTCCGATGCTTATACAAGATACCTGACTGTATCTATAATCCGTTTGGCACTATTGAGTCTTTCCTGATTACCAAAACTCGCGTGCGTTTCTGTTTATTGGCGCAAAACTCAGCTTCACTACATCAGGTTCTTCATCCACATTAGCCTGTAATTACCGCTCCTGGGGCCACAACTTCTTCCATCTCTTCGATTTCCATGTCATCGAAGATTACGCCGTCGCTCAGAATTGTCATTTCGTCAGTCATGATAGTCCTCCAAGTTTTAGTTTTAGCTTTTCGTCAGGTTGAATAACTGCTGCGAGTATTAACTGTTCCCGCTCAACCCTGCCTCTCGTGACGTCTTTACCTTGAGCAATGTGCGTGCCGGGAAAAAGAGGATCGGGGAATCGTGCCGTTCAATCTCAATTCAATGATTTACAAGGTTCATTCCCGGTTTCACGGGTTCTTTGATGTGTGAAGTCTCTACACACAAGCATAGAAACGCTACTTAAGTTATGTCTTTTCTTGACTTTCTAGCCTGGTGAGTACCAGATATACGAGTGTGTATAAGCTACACATGGATCAGGGAGGTACTATAATAGCTAAAGCAGCTAGTACTAGGAAGGTCTGATCGTAGCGAGATCACCGAATTCGAGGGGCGTTAGATCGGCCAGGCTATCATAGCTTGCGGCGCAATCGATCTGCGCAGACTGCAAGAGATCATCAAATCTGGTTCCGTCCTGGGGACTGACTGCTGTACCCATCGATATGGAGATTCTCCGGCTCGATACAAGATTTCTGAGTGCTTCTCGAATGCGGCTGCGAACTTCGACCGCTGCATTTTGCCCGCTGTCTGGGAGCAGAGCAAGAAAGCCAGTATCGGAATAACGGGCCAGCAGATCGGTTTCGCGTATCTGGCTCTTGATAGTTTCTCCTATCTCCGCAATTAACTGGTTTACATGAGAAGAATTCTGTCCCGCTGCCTCACTCAAATCTGAGACTCTTATGACAAGCAGTGATAAAGAGGTTCCCATTCGTTCGCTGCGCGCCCGTTCGTGCTCATACTGTGTGGTAATGGCCCTTAGATTGGCAAGACCGGTAACAGGATCAGTGAAGGCGGCTCGCTGCGCTTGCTCGAAGCTTATCGCATTGTACACCGCATCGCTCGCCGGCTGCGCCACCGACTCCATCAACTGTATGTAATCACTCCCATAACTCTCTATCTCCT
>DASTET010000484.1:0-2672 GCA_035709445.1 Blastocatellia bacterium
CGCTCAACCAATCGCTCAAAGCGCGCAGGAAAATGGCCAGGAGAATGCCGGCGAAGATCAGCAGGAAGACATCGACTGTATACCAGAGCAGTAGGAACAGAGAAACGACAAGCAGAATTAACAGAATAAGCCGCGCATATCGAGAAAGCGGGACCGGTTCGTACCGTGATTCTTCCGGTCTGTACTGGCTGTCATCTGCCTCGGGATCGGACCGTGAATCACTCACCATTCACCTCGAAACCTGTGGGGTCTCATCCGCGCGGTAGCCATCCTCACCGGCCTCTCTATCTAAAGAGGCCACGCCCAGCGCAGTCCGCCATTTTTCTATGTCGTGCGGACTGAGAGTACGAGCGCCAGGGTCGGGCAAGACTGTCCCGGACTCTTTCACCGCAGAGACAATAGACTGTCTGACGGCAGACGTGGTGGCAAGGAAATCCGAGCGGCGCGAGTCGGTCCAAAAGCGCGCTTCTATCTTCATATCGCCTGGCCCCAATTCTCGCACGCGGACTGATGTAGCAGGCTGGTCAAGCACCCCTTCCGTTGTTTGAGCGGCTTCCTGTACAACGGCGATAGCCTTTCTGAGGTCGTTGTTGTAACTGAGGAATAGCTCGACGCTCCCGCGCCGAACCGGAGAAGCGGTGTTGTTAGTTACACGCGAAGTAAAGACGTCGGCATTAGGAACGAGCACTACTCGCCCGTCATATGTCCTTATCTGTGTTGCGCGAAGCTCAATGCGCTCGACATCACCCTCCGTGGGGCCAACGACTATCTGGTCGCCCAGCTCGAAGGGGCGCAATGTGAGTATGAGAATGCCGCTGACGAAATTCGAGATTATGTCCTTGAGAGCAAAGCCGAGTGCGAGACCGGTAAGCCCCAGCCCAGTAACGACCGTCTGGGGATCGAACCCGAGCGCGTCGGCAGCCACAATTATTCCCAGCCCCCAAACCGCATAGTAGGCCACCTGTTTGATCAGGTTCTCGACAGTCAGGTCTTCCACGATGCGGCGGAAGATGAGACGCATCAGCCATCTGATTCCGGCGGCAACAGCCCAAAAAAGACCTATAACAAGCAGCGCTGCGAGCGCCCTCGGGATGATGGTAATAGCTGACTCAGCCAGTCGGGCGAAAGCGGTCTCGACGGATGCCTGTACCTCGGCACGAAACCTTCCCCAGGCGGACAGCCGACGCGCGCTCGAACGCTCAAGCGCCGAATCGAGGGCCTGTGCCCATTGCGTAGAGAGCGCCTCAGTTGTCGTCAGATTGTCTTGCGCGTCCTCGGTCGTGACCGTGACAACCGGGACTCCCGCAATGCTAATAATTCGTTCAGAGCCGCCTGAGCCGGAAGCCTCTATGCGGGCAGGCGCGATCAATTGCGGGTTTTGCAGCAGATTTGCCAGGCGACCTTCTATTCGACGCGCGCGCGAGTTGGCATCCGCGTCCGCAACGGGGCCTACTCGGAAAAGCGTACGCCCGTCTAGGCGCACCGGCACGCGTTCGTCCTGTGCATGCACAATCCCTGCGCTCAGACAAACCACTGATATGAAAATGAGCAGCGCGGGAGGTAAGTATTTAGTTGCATGCATCATTGCCAGTAACCTCTCTCGCCCTACATCATTACGGTATCCATCAGCGCGATATGAAGGAGAGCCTATGCTTTCTAGCTGCCTCCTAGCCTTCGGCTCACTTCTACCTGAATTACCAGGCCCCGAAATCTTCGATCATCTGTTTGAGGTTATTCGCTAGAATGGACAATTTAGCTTCAACTTCGACCACCATGCCTCCTCGCGCAGTCCGGCTCGATATATTTGAGTGCAGTGTTGTAGGGAGTTGCAATAATTGTTCCGCTCAATCAAAAGCTCATCTGGCTTAATGCTTGCAATACTGCTCGCAAAGGCGGGAGGATACCGGCCGCGCCCTATCTCTTGTAATTCATCCGCGGGGGTGTTGGCAACATCCTCCCGCCGTGCAAGGGACCCGGATAGGCTCTGCACTTATGCTTACGGCTGCCTTATGCTCCCTCACTACCTGGTCTTGGATGAAGCCATACTGTTGACAGGGTCGCGCCTGAATTAGATCAGCAAGTCAGTATGACATAACAGAATCGCTTTCGGGCTATGATCGCCCAGCCTCTTCCTGAGGAGTTGTTCGTCCTCTACCTGTAATAGCCTCCCTTAACGACTGTACCGCGTAATGGTCTTCCGTGTTCGCCGGCACGATCAGCCGCACACCTTGGTGCGAATAGGCATGTGGCACGTCCCCCGAGATGAAAAAGCCTCGCCCAAAGAATCGCTGCATTGTCGATCCGGCCACCCGATATATGGCCCGCGGAGTGTCTATTGAAACATGCACTTCGCTAATGCGGCCGAGGAGCCTACCGTTCTGCGTAACTATGTTAGTGCCGATAAGTTCGCTGAGCGCATAAACGCCTTTTGCGAGCGCGCCTGTCAATTCTTCATCATCAAACCGCGCCCCCTCAGCAGCCATCACTGCATCTGCGCCAATAGAGAAATCCATCGTATAAAGGACCCGTTCCGTGTCTTCCGGAGTACGGACGCTGATTCCGAGCACGCTCCCTTCGGTTGGGTGGACAACCACATCGGCGACCTCGCCTAGCCTTTCACCCGTGTCGGACCTGAGCACGGCCATGCCCATTAGCTCACTGGATACATTCAG
>DASTET010000485.1:0-2090 GCA_035709445.1 Blastocatellia bacterium
GCTTCCGGCTTCTGACTTCTGGCTTCTGTTTCAGCTCCTTTCTATCGATCTTGCCCCGGTCGTTTTTGGGGAGGCTGTCGCGAAATTCGATCCAGCGAGGATACTTGTAGGGCGCGAGGCTCCCCTTGACGAACTGTTTCAGCTCGCGGTCAAGCTCCTGGCCGGGCTCGTATGATTCGGCGACGACGATAAAGGCTTTGGGCTTTATAAGGCCCTGCTCATCGCTTGCGCCGATGACGGCGCACTCGCGCACCGCCGGATGCTCGAGCAGACAGTTCTCTATCTCGGTCGGCGAGACGTATATCCCGCTCACCTTCAACATCTCGTCGGTCCGACCGCAGTACCAGTAATAGCCGCGCTCGTCTATGCGGAACTGATCGCCGGTCGTGCACCAGTCGCCCGCGAAAGTCTCTTTCGATTTCTCGTGCGCGTTCCAGTAACAGAGCGCCGCCGAATCGCCTTTTATCCTGAGCGTGCCCATCCCGCCCGGCGGCACATCGCGCCCGTCGGCATCGACTATGCGGGCCTCGTACCCCGGAACTATACGGCCGAGGCTGCCCGGCACGACATCGCCCGGATAGTTCGATATGTATATGTGAAACATCTCCGCCGATCCTATTCCGTCGAGTATCTCCACCCCGAACGTGTCGACCCACCTGTTATAAAGCTCAGGCGGGAGCGCCTCGCCAGCCGACAGACAGAACCTTATCGATGAGAGGTCGTAGCGCGTGCGCGCGCCCTCGACCTGAAGCATCGCATTGATCATCGTCGGCACGCTCGTAAGGATAGTCGGGCGGAATTTCTGGATCATCTCGAACATCGTCTCGGCAGTCGACCGCTCGGCAAACAGCGCCGCCGCACCTCCGACCGCGAACGGGAAGAGAAGATTTGTCCCCGTCGCGTAGCCGAAAAAGAGCTTCGGCACGCTGAGCGTTATGTCGTTCTCGTTTATGCCGAGCACCTGTTTGGCGTAGCGCTCGGTGTTATAAGGCAGGTCGTGCTGGAGATGGACGGCTGCCTTAGGGTGGCCGGTCGAGCCTGAAGTGAATAGCCAGATAGCCATGTCGTCGCGCGTAGTCGGTGCGGTTTCGAGCTGATCTGCGGCTGCGGATGTGATCTCTTCATACGAGACCACGGATGATTGCTCTTCAAGCCCCATGAGTCTTCCGGAAAGGCCGTCGCCGACGACCACGGTATGTTTCAGATAACGCGACCGCGAGGCGGTGGGAGCAAACCGGTCCATCACGCTCGAATGCACGACGGCGAGCTTTGCGCGCGTGTAGTCGAGATAGTATTCATAATCGGCGGTCGGCAGTATTATGTTGACCATCGTGATGACGGCGCCGATCTTTGCCGCGCCGAACCAGGTGGCGACGAACTCTATAGAGTCGGGCAGCACCATAAGCACGCGGTCTTCCATCTCGACGCCGAGCGAGAGAAAACTGTTTCCGCAGCGGTTGGCCATCTGCTGCACCTGCCGGTAGGTGTAGCGGTCGTCGCGGTAGAGGACCGCCGTGCGCTCGCCCTTCCCTTCCTTGACGCGGTCGTCGAGGAAATAAGTCGCCATATTGAACTGCTCAGGAAAGGAAATCGTCATGCCTTCACTCCAATGTATCCCATGTTTGGAGAGTATAGCATAAGCAACTGGCTCTGAGGTTGGGCAGCCTACCCAACATATTATTCAGAGTCCGTCGTGGAAATGGTAAACGGCAAACGCTTCCCCGACGGGGCGTTTGCTCACCGGATCAAGTCGATGCGCCGAGATGAAGTAGAGTAATTTGCCGCCGGGCGACTATCGCGACTTGTCCTCGCACCTACTCCGGTCAGTCACCGTCAGCCGATAGGGAGGGCATTAAGTTGAAGGGTTCGTCTCGGGTGATCTGCTGTGGCTCGCCTGTGACTTTTCCTTTATTCGCGTGGCGGTCCCGTGACCTCCTCGATCTTCCAGATCTCCCCACTGAGGGTAACTACGTAGGCGGTGTTCCCGATCAACTCGACCGATGTCGGCTGGTTCAATCCATCCACCACGACCATGAAGGTGCCGTCGCTTTTGACCTCAACGAGCGAGCCGGTGTTTGGCAACGCCGGTG
>DASTET010000486.1:0-6664 GCA_035709445.1 Blastocatellia bacterium
CAATTCCACCTGAAGAAAATCGTTCGGGAGGTCGGACAGGTTTTCGACCTCGTGGTTTTCCGGCTGAATGCCGGCCAGCCGGTAGGCTCCCGCTTTCGTAGGGGGTCTTACGGCAGCGTAATCGCCTGAGACCCCCTCTACGTGCTTGAATCGGACCGGCCCCCCGTCGTTCAAATAAATGAAGATCGCCTGCCTTTTTGGATGATCGTGGGCCGGGAGCTTTACAAACGGCGCATAGTGGACGCGGACGACCCTGACCCAGTCGTTCTCAAACTGGAGCTTGTACGACTGTGGCGCGACGACAAGCGGGTCCTGCGCCGCCGATAATGTGGCGAGCGCCGCTATGACAATGACTGCGCCGACCAATATCCTGTCTCTTTTCATTCTCCGTCTCCTTTCACGATGGATAAATCGTCGTGTGTTACACAGACGGAGAATTTTTGAAAAGGACGCAAACTTATTGAAGTTTATCTCGCCCTGCCTTCGCTGATGCAGTAAAGGTTATTCTGGCTGCGCAGGAACAGCTCGCCCTCCACTATGACCGGCGAGGCGATGAAGACCTGGTCCTCAAGCCTGTTTGTGGCCAGGACCTCGAACTTCTCTCCCATCTTCAGGATGATCACGTCGCCGTCTTCGCTCGCGAGATAGAGCTTGTCGCTCGCCCCAACCGGAGAAGACTTGAAGTTGTACGGGCGCGGCAATCGGACCTGGTGATAGAAGGGCTCGCCCGTAGCGATGTTGAAACAGCTCATCTGCCCCGAATCGGTCAGGACATAAAGCTTCCCTTCGTGCAGGACGGGCGAGGCCGTGTAGGCAATCCCGCGCGTGTGGCTCCACAACACCGAGTCGGTCCCCGTAAGGTCGCCCTCTTTTCCGAGCTTTATCGCCATCAGCTTAGGGTCGCGATGCCCGCTCATAACATAGACAACGCCGTTATGATAGACGGGCGCGGGGATGACATTCGATCCGAGCCCCGCGCATTCCCAGATCACCTTGCCGGTCTTAACGTCATAACTGCGGACCTTCTTTGTCGCGCTCACTATGATCTGACGACGGCCCGCGTGCTCTATTATGAGCGGGGTGCTCCACGAGCTCGGCTCATCACGCTCGGCCCTCCACAGCTCCTTGCCCGTGCGTTTGTCGAGCGCCACTATAAAAGAGCCGCCTTCGTGATCGAAGGTATGAAAGAGCCTGTCTCCGTCGAGCGCGGGCGCGACACCTTCGCCGAATTGCAGCCGCATCCGCAGCTGAACGCTGAGGTCTTTCTCCCAGATGAGCTTTCCGTTGAAGTCATAACAATAGATACCTCGCGAGCCGAAAGACACGTAAACGTATCTGCCGTCGGTTATGGGCGAGTTCGATGCGAAGCTGCCGTAGGTGCGATGATAACCTTCGTGCGGTCTGGCGACGCGCGCCGTCTTTTGCCAGAGCACCTTGCCCGTCTTTCGATCAAGGCACATGACTTCGAACCTGTGCTCGATCTGCGCGCCCGCCCCGCCGCCAGGCCCGCCCCGCCTTCGCCCTTCGCCCTGCGCGCTCTGGTCCTGCGCGGGCGCAGGCTGCGGCGTCTGGCCTGTCTGGATTGCGGTGGTGAGAAATATCCTATCGCCCCATATGACGGGTGTAGAGTGTCCTCGACCGGGGATATCGGCCTTCCACTTGATATTCTTCGTATCGCTCCAGGCGGTCGGCGCATCGCCGCGCGCCATCCCGTTCAGAAAGGGGCCTCGCCACTCGGGCCAGTGCTGAATACTGGTGTTGGCAATCGACGAAGCCGAAACGAGCGAGAATAAAGTCGCGGTCAAAGCCAGCAAAAAGGTTCTCTTCATTTTTGTACCTTACGTTTGAGGTTGAGGTTCTTCCCGCAGATGCGGGTCCACTGTGTTGAGCCATTCTTTTGATTGAAGGGTGCATCAATGATAAAACCAACGAAGAAAAAGTAAAAGCTGCTCAGTGCGCGAGATGACCGAAGCGCGCGAGGAAATCGTCCTTTGTCAGCCCCGCCGCCTTTGCGAGCTTTTCGACCCAGGACTCGTCTCTAAAATCTGCCGGCCCCAGCCTCACCATATAATCGCGCGCCACCTGATAGCCCTCAGACGTTACATCGACGGGGCGCTGGCGACCCCGCCCCGTAGCCGTATCGATGACATCGCTGAAGGCCACAGGTTTGAACTCGCCCGATTGTATGGTTACAAGCGCGGCAGACCCTCCCTTGAAAAGGTAATTCACAGCCGCGTATCCGAGGTCGCGCGCATACTCCGCGTCATAAGGGACGGGCGGCGCGCAGCGCAGCTCATAGCCTATGGTCTTATCGACTATGGTGACTTTTATGTTGCGTTGTTCGAGCCGTATCTGGACTCCGTTTTTCACCTTGCGGCCCAGGTCTATCTCGGTGACGCGGATATTGCCCTGCGCGTCGCGGTCTACGTCCTGAAGCTCGGCCACCTCGGCAGGGTCGAATCGCTCGACCAGAGCTTCCGCAAGCAGGGCCACGCCGTGCGAGCGGCCCATCGCGCGCCGCTTTATGATAGAGCCCTCGACTATATCGACTATGTCGGCGAGCGAGATAGTCTCCGTGTGAAACTCTTCCGGGATGATCGTGCAGGTGGCGCTCGCCGCCTTGCCTATGCCGAGCGTCAGGTGCCCGGTCGGGCGTCCCATGGTGACGCCGAAATACCATCGGCCCGTCGTGCGCGCGTCCTCCATGAGGTTGTGGACCAGCTCTACGCCGACCTGCCGCGCGGTCTCAAAGCCGAGGGTCGTCACCGATTGCGGCAGCCACAGATCGTTATCGATGCTCTTGGGGACCTGAACGACCTTGATCGAGCCGTGAGACTCCTGCTCGATGGCCATAGAGCTGCGCACGAGGTCGTCGCCGCCTATCGTGACCAGCGCGTCTATGCCGAGCTTTTTTAGCGCCGCGACCGCGTTCTCAAGGCTCTGCCGGTCGTGCGCTATGTCGGCGCGCGACGTGCCGAGCATCACTCCGCCGTCGAGATGGATGCGCGACACTTCATCAATCGTCAGCTCGTGCTGTTCGTCGGTGTAGCGTTCGGCGAGCCATTCGAACCCGTCGTGGAACCCCACGGGGGCGCAGCCTCTGTTTATTGCCTCTATGGCGACCGCCGCGATCACGCCGTTCGTTCCGGGCGCAGGCCCCCCGCCTACAAGTATTCCGATTCTCTTGATCTCCATAACTCAACCGCAGCTTTATATATCTGTAGGAACGGTGCCGCTCAGGTATCCGAAGCGGTCGAGAAACTCTTTCGCAGTCATATTGGCCGCCGAAGCGAGTTTTTCGACGTGGTCCTGGTTCTTAAAATCTTCACCCTTCAACCGGATCATATACTCGCGGGCGACCCGGTAGCTCTCGCTCTCTATGTCTACCATTCGCACGCGGGTCTTTCCGGTGCCGGGCTCGCGTATATCGTGAAAAGAGATAGGCGCCATCCGCCCGTCCTGTATGCTGACCATTGCGCCCGACCCGCCCGACTGCAAAAACCGGATCGCGCTGTGGCCGAGGTCGCGGCAGTAAGCGGCGTCAAACGCTATGGGGGCGGCGCATCGCAGCTCGTAGCCTATATTCTTGTTCGTTACCGTCGCGCGGATGCCGCGCTGGCTGAGCCTCCCCTGCACCTCGGCCTTGACCTTGCGCGCGAGGTCGACTTCGGCGAATCGTATGTGGCCGTGCTCGTCGCGCTCTACGTCCTGTAGCTCGGCAAGCTCCTGGGGGTCGAGCTTTTCGATCAGCCCTTCGGCCAGGATCGCAACCCCGAACCGACGCCCGCCCGCTCGCCGCTTTATGATAGAGCCTTCGACTATGTCGCAGATGTCGGAGAAGGCCACGGTCTCGCGCTCGAACTCTTCGCCTATCAGGGTGACGGTCGCGCCCGATGCCTTGCCGATGCCGAGCGCGAGGTGGCCGGCTTTTCGCCCCATAGCGACTACGAAATACCATCGGTTCGTAGAGCGCGCGTCATCCATCATGTTGCGCACAAGCTCTACGCCTACGTGGCGCGCGGTCTGAAACCCGAATGTCGGGATGTGGGCCGGAAGCGGCAGGTCGTTATCGATGGTCTTCGGCACATGCACGGTGCGTATATGATGGCCTGACCGTTCGGCTACGAAGCTCGACGAGAGCGCCGTATCGTCGCCTCCTATCGTCACGAGGTGAGTGACGCCGAGCGAGTGCAGCACCTCGATCACCGTGCGAATGGCGGTTTCAGATTTCGTAGGGTTATCGCGCGCCGTGCCGAGCGCGGACCCGCCTTCGAGGTGTATGCGCGAGACTTCGTCTATCCCGAGCCGTCGCACGCGCGAGGTCTCTTCGCGCATGAGCCATTTGAACCCGTCCTGAATTCCGAGCACCTCGAAGCCGTTGTTTATGGCCGCTATCGTGGCGGCTGAGATGACCGCATTGATTCCGGGGGCCGGGCCGCCTCCGACAAGTATCGCGAGTTTCCCATGTGCCGACATAGAACCGTTTCCTGAGCCGCTCAATAAGATTTATGTTCCATCATGCGGACGAAGCGTTCGAACAGGTGTGCGGCGTCGTGCGGGCCGGGGCCTGCTTCGGGGTGGTACTGAACGGAATAGACGGGCAGGCTCTTGTGACGCAGCCCTTCGACTGTGTTGTCGTTCAAGTTTATATGCGTGACCTCGCAATCCTGCGGCAGCGAATCCGCGTCAACGGCGAAGCCATGATTCTGCGCGGTGATCTCCACGCGCCCGGTCACCAGGTCTTTAACGGGCTGGTTCCCGCCGTGATGCCCGAATGGAAGCTTGTATGTGCGCCCTCCGACCGCAAGCCCCATCAGTTGATGGCCCAGGCATATGCCGAAGACGGGATAACGCCGCATGAGCTTTCTGATATTCGCCACAACGCCCGTGAGCGGTTCGGGGTCGCCTGGCCCGTTCGAAAGCCATATCCCGTCGGGTTTCAAAGCGATCACATCCTCGGCGGAAGTGTGCGCGGGCACGACCGTCACCCGGCAGCCAAGCGCGGCCATATTGCGAAGGCTGTTATGCTTCAGCCCGAAATCGTATGCCACTACGTGAAAGCGCGGCTCGACCGCCGCTGACGCGAGCGCATTCGGGTGAAGCAATCGCGGCGAGCCGTATGCGTAGGATTGATCGTCGGTCCAGACATAAGGCTCGGCGCAGGTGACCCGCGACGCCAGATCGAGCCCGACCATTTCGGGCGCGCTCCTGGCCCGCTCGATCACCGCGCGCTCGTCCGCATTGATCGTCGAAAGGCAGCCTCGCATCGACCCGCGCTCTCGTATGTGGCGCACGAGCGACCGCGTGTCGATATCGGATATGCCCGGCACATTGTGAGCGCGCAGATAATCTTCGAGCGAACGGTCGCTCCGCCAGTTCGATACGGTGCGCGAAAGCTCGCGCACTACCAGCCCTTCGGCAAAGACTCGGCGCGATTCTATGTCCTCTTCGTTGACCCCGTAATTTCCTATAAGAGGATAAGTCATCGTCACGATCTGGCCGCAGTACGAGGGATCGGTGAGTATCTCTTGATAGCCGGTCATGGCCGTGTTGAAGACGACCTCTCCGATCACCTCCGCCCGCGCGCCGAACGCGCGACCGCGCCAGACTCTTCCATCTTCGAGTGCGAGTATCGCTTCCATAGGCATGGAAAGGTTACAGGGGAGGGGGAGATTCGCGCAAGCGCGGGCTTTATCAACCGTATTATGCCGATTGCGAACGAAGGAATGACTGCGCTTCGTTCATCCACTGTTTTTCCGTCCGGTACTTGTAAGCCGGGGCGGTCCGCACAGCCTCTATACAGGCGCGCATGGCAGCAAGGGCCTCTTCGTTTCGACCGAGCCGGTGAAGCGTCAGCCCGTAGCGGTAACGGCCTTCAGCATCCGAGGGCCTTCTATCGAGGAACCGCTCGAACGCGCTCAGCGCGTCGTTGAGCTGGCCCGCTTGAAAGTATGCATGCCCGATCTCGCGCCAGACTTCGCCGTGGCTGTGGTCTATGTCGCGGCGGACGACCGCATCGAAATGGCTTATAGCTTCGCCGAGCCTGCCTTCGCGGCGGGCGATGCGGCCAAGCTGATAATGCGAGTCCGTGTCCTGCGGATCGATTTCGACTGCCCGGCGAAAGCTCGATGTCGCCTCCTCAAGCTGTCCTCGCTGCATGTAGATCAGCCCGAGATTGTAATGCGCCGATGCGTCGGCGGGATTCAGTGTTGATGCTTCAAGATTTCGCTTGAAGTTCTCGCGCGCACGTTGCGTGCTGAATACGTCGCTTAAAACATTTCTCAACAAGATAATCACCAGTATAAGAAGAAAAGGCGAGGTGAGCAGGAAGAAGAGGCCGCGCAAAAGCGGGAGCGCAAAGATCGAGAGCGAAGCCATCGCCACCGCTCCCACCGCCCGCGCGTAAGAGAGCTGCAACACCGCGCGCAACGCTATTATTACCAGAAAGGCGAAGTAGGGCAGCGGCACAAGCCTCAACGCAAGCTCACGCACGGCGGCCTCCGCCCGGTCTATCATGGCAAGGCCAGGATCGTATATGAGCCAGGCCGGTATCAGCATCATAATGTGGGCCGCGGCCCACGCATAGAAAACGCAGCTTGCTACCGGCGCGTACTCCTGTCTGAACATCACTCCAAAGCTCGCGCGCCTGTGTACGAGGTTCGCC